>SDNV01000073.1 GCA_004524515.1 Promethearchaeota archaeon | reverse complement strand
CGGGTGAAAGATTGGTTGATAGGAATAACCCATGTCAGTAGTTTTGAAGCAGGTGTCGCATCCATATTGATAAATATTGGATGTGATATAGGTATGGTGTATTCTGAAAAAAAAACTGAATTTAGAATAAGTATGAGAGCAAAAAAAAGGATTTGTGTAGAGACAGGGTTACATTTAGGAAAAATTTTGGAAGAAGTTTCCGAGGAATGTGAAGGTAGTGGGGGTGGTCATGATGGGGCTGCTTCTCTAAATGGAAAGATTGATTTAAAAAAAATTCTTAGTAAAATCATTGAGAAAATAAAACAAATTTTAAATCAGTAAGAATTTTTATAAAACAATAAGAATAGTTTACTTCTCTTATGCACTTAATCGAATTTCATAATTTTTACTTTCGCTATAAGAAAAACAAAGAATATCAATTACATGATATCAATCTTAAGATAGATGAAAACAAATTCATTCTTTTATGTGGTCAGACGGGTTCAGGCAAAACCACTTTAATTAGGTGCTTAAATGGACTAATTCCTCAATTTTATCCAGGGTATTATAGAGGATTTGTTGAGGTTAATGGGAAAGATACTGCAGAAGCATCCATTGCGGATTTGTCCACAGAAATAGGAATTGTTTTTCAGAATCCAGAGAATCAATTAATATCGATGAATGTGGAGCATGAAATTGCTTTTGGAATGGAAAACCTGGGAGTGCCTAGGGAAGAGATGGAAAAAAGAATTAAGGAAGTTCTCAAACTAACCGAAATAGAGCATTTAGTAGATAAAGCCCCATTTGAATTGAGTGGAGGAGAACAGCAAAGGGTTGCCATAGCTTCTATATTAGCCTTAGAACCCAAAATGCTGGTTTTAGATGAACCTACGGCCTTATTAGATCCTTACATGGCCGATAAAATAATTACACTCTTGAAAAAAATTCAGCTAGAAAGAAATATGACCATCCTCATTAGTGAACATAGAATGGATCTAGTGGTCCCGCATTCGGATGAAATAATTTTACTAGATAACGCTCGAATACTTGAACATGGACTCCGAGATGAAGTGATAAATGGAGAAAATTTCTTGAGATTGAATATAAATAAACCCGTTCTTTATTCCATATTTTCTGAATTAAAAAATAAACGATTATATCATGAAAATATACCCCCTTCTATTGATAAGGCAATAACCTACTTTAAAAATATAAATTAAAAAAACGATGTGAAATGTCCGGAGATAGCCCCTTAATTTTAACCCATGATGTAGAATATACTTATCCCAATGGTTCTGTGGCGCTAAAGAAGATTAATTTATCTATTTTCAAAGGAGAATTAGTAGGAATTATGGGGAAAAATGGAGCAGGGAAAACTACTCTAATAAGAACTTTTAATGGGTTGATTAGACCTACTGCGGGCAACATCTATATAAATAGTGAAAATATAAAATCTAAAACAATAGGAGCTCTATCTCAAAAAATAGGCATTATTTTTCAAAATCCCCAACATCAAGTGTTTTCGAACACTATTGAAGAAGAAATTAAATTTTCATTAAAAAGCCTCAATCTTAGCAAAAAAGAAAGCCAAGCAAGAGTAGATGCCATATTGAAAAAATTTGATTTAGAAAAATATAGAGAGCGCTCTCCTTTAAATCTTTCGGGAGGAGAAACTAAAAAATTAGCAGTGGCATCGATTTTTTGTAGAGATCCGGACATCCTTATTTTTGATGAACCAACTTTGGGACAGGATGCAAAAGAAATCGAATTTTTTATAAATTTAATAAAACATGAACGTGAAAATGGAAAAACCATCATAATTGTTACTCACAATGTTGAATTTGCTATGGAGTTTATTCCTCGAACCATCTTGATGACAGACGGGAAAATTATTGCAGATGGCCCTACCAGCAATTTATTAACCAAT
Organism: Promethearchaeota archaeon; assembly: GCA_004524515.1. Next base: position 12,136 of record SDNV01000073.1, on the reverse strand, counting down.
CAATTTTTAGTAAATAAAACATCTCTCATTTTACCTCAAATAAATCAATTTATTAGGAGATTAAACGATATAGGCATCAAGTGTTCTCCTATGATCTTCTCAAAACAAGAAATGATTGCATTTCTGATTGATTATTTAAAGAATAGCTCAAATAAGCAGAAAGAGGTAGGGGTATAATGTCTCTTGAATTTCTTAATGCATTTAAATTTCAAAAAAAAAATACTTTTGTACACAATTTGGATCCAAGAGCCAAATTGTTTTTATCAATAATTTATAGTGTATCTGCTTTATTATTCACTGAAGTGGTTCCATTATTCCTTATATTTCTTACTTTGGTCCCTTTTATCCTTCTAGGACGAATGACCAAAGAATGGATTCGAAGCATTCGTGGGCTTTCATTTTTGGTACTTCTCATCATTGTGTTAAATACGTATTTTTTATCATTAGGATACGCGATTGCGATGATTATAAGAATATCTATAATGATTACTGCTTTTTCCATTTTCTTCCTGACAGTACATCCCAACGATTTAGCTTTATCTTTGATTTCAATGAGAGTCCCCTATCCCTATGCCTTTTCTTTTTCATTGGCTTTTAGATTCGTACCGACCATCGCGAACGAGGCTCAAAATATTATGGATGCACAACAGAGCAGGGGATACGAAATGAAGCAAAAGGGTATGATTAATCAAATAAAAAATCTATTTCCATTATTAGTTCCCTTGATAATCTGCTCTATTAAGAGAGCTTTTAATGTAGCAGAAGCTCTTGAGTCAAGAGCTTTTGGTTCTAGTAATGAACGCTCCTATTATTACACTATAAAATACAAATTCAAGGATTGGGTGCTTACTTTTTACTTATTATGCTTTTTTATCGTCATTCTTTATATTCGAATTCAATTTAGTTTAATGCCAGGATGGCTTACCTGGGAAATGGTTGTATGAAATGATTACAGAGGAATTTAACATCCCCCATCTAAATTTAAAATATTCGGTAGGAATTAATCAGATAGTGGTGGATTTAGGAAGATTAGTACCTGAAAATAGAATTAAAGAGGAAAAAACTGTAATAGATCTCATTTTTAAAAATATTGAACAGATCCAAGATTCCCTTCCAGATTGTAGTATACAAGTTTTTTCCAATAAATATATTCTTGATCCCAATCATATTTTTAATGCCTGTTATTTTATGGAACTGGCATTCCTTAATAACTTAAATATCTCAAATAAAAAGAATATAGAGTTATTATTGTATTTAGCCACTAATCGGCAAATAAAAATAGGTATTGAATCATTTGGTATAACTTATACAGATTTAGAAAAGAGAGAATTGACTTATTGCATTATATCCCATAACAAAAACATAGCTGAAATTAATGAGCAAGTGCTACAACATCTTTTTGCTCAAGAAATTGAACTGAGTTTAAATCAAAAATCTTTTGATAAATATGATACAGTTAAAAAATTTTTTGAGATCACAGATAATCAAATTGAAGTGGTGTTAAAATCTTATGGAATCAAAAAAAATCTTAAACATCTTACTAAGAATGACTTAGCAGATCTCTATTTAGCGCTAAATGACTTGATTTGTGAAAAAATGACCCTTCTTAGTTTGGAAAAAACCACAATTGATTCCTAATTAGATTTGTTTTTTAAGCCTGATAATCTCATCTGATTTTAGAAACGCAATCCCACAAAAATTTCCTAAAAGTTCTATTCTTATGATTTTATCTGGATTGCCAAGATCGACTTTATTTTCTATATTTTTTGCGGTATTTGTAATGAGTCTTTCTCTTTCGATAAAATCATTATTCCTGCGCTTTAAATCAATCTTATATGACTCATCGCTATGAATATAATCTTTATAATGATTCTTAACTATTTGGCTAATAATTTTTAAATTAGTTTCACATACGAAATCGATGGGTACAATCTTTAAGATAAATTTGAAAAAATTAGGATCTTCTCTTAAAATATTTTTAATCTCAGCAATTACCTTTTTACACTCTATGCTAGTTAGTGCAGTTAATAATCCCAGGAATTCTAAATCTGAAATTATGGGATATTTGTCATCCATCATGAATAAAGTAAACCACAATTCTGCCCTTGCATTGGTTTCATTAAATCTTGAAGTTGAAACGAGCAAATTAAAATTCTTCGTTTATACCACCCTAAAATCCTCTTATAACCTAAGTTTATAATACACTCCTAATTTCTTCTTCGGATATTTTTCCAATTCGTAGCAATTTCAAATCATCAGACGTACAGTCTACGATGGTAGTAGCTACTTGGGATTGGGTTTTTCCAGAATCTAAAATATAATCTATTGTTCCCAGAAATTTTTTTGCAACTTCCGCTCCACTTATTGAGGGAGGTTCACCTGAATAGTTAGCCGATGTTCCGATAATGCCTCCAAATCTACCTTTTTGTTTCAATAATTTCAGGATTTTTAAAATTATTTCATTTTCTGGTATTCTTAATCCGATGGTATTCTGAGAAGCCGTAACCTCAGAAGGGATGATATTCGGTTCTTTCCTTTTTAATATTAAAGTTAATTGACCTGGCCAGAAATGGTTAGCTAATTTTAATGCAATCTCATTAAATTCAGCAATTTTTAAGGCTTCCTCCAAATCATAAACAAGTAATAAAAATCCCTTGGAGCGATCACGGAATTTTATATTGTACAATCTCTCCACTAACTGTAGATTTAAAGGGTCCCCTCCTAAACCATAGACAGAATCTGTGGGAAAACCAATTAATTTCCCTTCTATTATCCAATCTACCGCGGTCTCAAGAAATACTTCATTTTCTTTATTTAATTTTCCCGAAAATTTGACTAAAAATCCCATTTCATTTCGTTTTTTGAAATAAATATAATATTAAAAAATAAGATATGAAAAAAATCTTACGTCTTTCAATTATTTAGAATATTTTTCTTGACAATTCAATTCAGCACTCATTTTTTCCCAATCAATGTCAATTTGTTCCTGTATTTCTATTAGAGTCTTTTCGGAAATCCCAGCAAAACGTTTCTGTTTAGAAACATACTCAATAACCGGTACTCGTTTCGATGGATCCAATAAGGGGCGACTCTTTTTGGACAAAGTTAAAACCCCATTTTCAACATCGTATAGAATCCAAGATCCTGTTTTTACTGCTAATCTGGCAATTTCAATGGTATCCTCGGAGGGATATCCCCATCCGGGAGCACAAGGTGCTAAGATATGAATATATTTACACCCTTCAATTGATTTTGCTTTCTGGAATTTTTCATAGATATCCAAAGGTTCACTAATACTACAAGTTGCAACATAAGGAATATCGTGTGCTCTCATTATTGCTGGTAAATTCTTTTTATATCTATCCTTTCCGAAAGGTGTCGTAGTGGTGATAGCGCCGTGAGGAGTACTGGATGATCTCTGAATTCCAGTATTCATATAAGCTTCATTGTCATAACATACATAGATTATATTACTATTGCGTTCTGCTGCTCCTGAAAGACCTTGAATCCCTATATCTGTAGTGCCTCCATCTCCAGCAAAACAAATTGAAACCATTTTATCCCATCTTTTTCCTGGAAATTTATAATCCTTCGCCTTGAATGCGGCATCAAATCCTGTGGCAACCGCTGCTCCAGCCGCAAAAGCCATATTGAATTGCGGGAAATCGGGAGCTGTTTTTGGCCAAAGCCCTATCACGACATTCAAACAACTGGCGGGAGTAACCATTGCAACTTCGGGCCCTAATGCTTTCATCGCCCAGCGAAGAGCAATTTCAAGTCCACATCCTGTACAGCATGCATTTCCGGGTAGAAACCATTCTTTGCATGCGATTTCATCTTCCATAACTTTTTTTAATGATACCATTTATTATTTCACCTCTAATTTTCCATGCCAGAGAGTTCCATGCAGTAAGTCTTCTGGTAATTCTCCAGTTTCGTCCATCTTTATTAAGATTTTTAACTGTTCTTTTTGTTGCTCTAAAGTAACTTCCCTTCCTCCAATTCCATTTATCATAGGTAAAACCATCGCAGTCCCTTTTGTTCCATGTAAAGCAGTTTTAACTTCAGAACTTATAGGGCCACCTGTAGGCGAACCAAAAGCAGTTGCTCGATCCATTACACCTAAAATCTTCACTTTCTTAGCAACTTCAATAATATCTTCAACGGGAAATGGTCTAAAATGCCTTAATTTGATCGTTCCGACCTTATATCCTTCTTCTCTTACTTGATCCACAGCCTCTTCCATCTGTAATGCCAAATCACCATAATTTAAAATAGCAACTTTTGCATCCTTCATTTTATATTCTTGAATCAATCCATTTCCATAATTTCTGCCAAAGACTTTTTCAAATTCTTTCGCAACTTGCTTAATTTTTGATTTGGATTGTATCAAAGCATCATGAATTTTCATTCTAAATTCGCTATAGAAACCCGAAGGCATTATAAGGTTTCCATGCATCAATGGTCTATTCGGATCAATCCAAATATGTGGCCACCCTTGTTCATCTGGGAGTGGTGGTAGAAAATTATCCACCTTATCCTGATCTTCGAGTATGACGGGTTTCGAAGTGTGAGATAAAATAAAACCTCCATACGCTACAAATTTCGGTAGTAAAACATCATAATCTTCACATACTTTATAGGACATTAAAATCTCATCATAAATTTCTTGATGGGTTGCACAAAATGCGCTCATCCATCCCGTGTCTCTACAGCTAATTACATCAGTGAAATCTGCCCAAATATTCCAAGGGGGTGCTGGACCTCTCGACGCAATAGCCATTACTATGGGAAGTCTCACCCCTGCTGTCCAGTGAACCATTTCATACATATAAAAGAGTCCCTGTCCTGAAGTAGCTGTAAACGTTCTTGTCCCTGCCATACTTGCCCCCACTAAGGACGCAAGCACAGAATGCTCGGATTCTACTTTTATATATTGCGTTCCGGGCATAAATCCTCCATCCACTAATTCGGATAATTTTTCAACTACAGTTGTCTGGGGAGTTATGGGATAAGCACTTATCACTTGGACTCTTGCCGATTTTGCTGCATACGCTGCTGCCACATTTCCTTTAATAATTTTTGTTTCTTCACTTTGTATAAAATCTTTTAATTCGGGTTTAATCATCTTTTTTATCACCTTCTCTTACCATTTCGATATTATTGGTTGGACATTCCTTAGCACATATGCCACAACCTTTACAATATACATAATCTATTTTAAATGAACCATTATCAGACTTATGAATGGTACCTTCGGGGCAATACATCCAACAGATCCCGCATTGATTACATCCATCTTTTATAATAGGTCTGAATGTACGCCAATCTCCGGTTATCCCTCCAGCCCCATCTATAGGTAATGATATTGGGATAGGGGATAGTTCCTCCCAGCATGAATATTCTTGAAGTTCTGGGCGCTCTTTTCTGGATTTATTAATTTGTTTCCATTTCTCTTTATCCACCATAATCATACCTCTTTAACTGACTCGTAGGCATCTTGAGCCACATTCATATTTTTTTCTAATCTATCTTCTCCAAACTCTTTCTTGAACACTTTCTCCATAGTTTTCAAATCATAATATCCTGTTACTTTTCCAAAAGCTCCCAACATAGGAATATTCAAAATAGGACCACTCGAATGCATAAATGCTCGTTTGATACAAATACCGGTAGCATCCACAATGTAGGTTTTCACATTTTTAGGGAATTTAGCCTTATCTAAGGGATTCACGCTGTCCACAATAAGTGTTACTCCTTCCTTAATACTATTCTTGATGTTTGGGATCTCTAACAACGAAGTATCAAAAATTAATATATAATCCGGATTTTTAACGCTATCATATGTTCTAATCGATTTATTCTCAGAAATTTTAGTAAAAGCTTGAATTGGAGCACCCCTCCTTTCGGCACCTATAATTGGGATTGCGATTGTGTCTTTAAAGCCCTTTTCAAACGCACACTCAGCTAACAACTGACTTGCAGTGACTGCTGTTTGACCACCTCTTCCATGGAATGTGATCTCAATTATTCCGTTATCTTTCAATTTTTTCCAACATTTTCTTTTTTGATTTTTATCTAGTTATTATCTAAGCAACCAATAAAAACCCAGAAGCCCTAGTTTTTATTGATTACTTTATAAAATTAATACTACTACTTGAATTACTAAGAGTACTAACAATAATATAGAGTTAAGAATTATTGGTGATTTATTTAATTCAAGATTAAGCATCCATTCTCAACTTTATATTATTTTTTTAGTAGAAAAATAACCTAGTATTAACTGATTTAAAAGTCGGTTATATTAAAAATTTTTGCATAAACTTTTTAAGTTAGCTGTTTAAATGACTAATAAAAATTTTGAATCACATATTTTGCAAGATTAAAAATCATATTGTTCGTTTAATAAAAACAAATAATACCACAAAGTTGCGTAATTGATGGCTAAAATTATCAGGAACAAAGAAAATGAATTTTCGCTTAAATGCCCCGATTGTGCAGATGGGATCATTTCTATTAATACAATCGAATATGATCTTCCGGATGGGGATAAAATGTTGATTGTTAAATTTGTGTGCGATAGCTGTAATTTTCATAAACACGATATTATTCCGATGACTACGCGAATAGATCCTGGAATCATGACTTTAAAGATTTCAAATGAAAACGACCTCAAATCAAAAATTTATCGTTCTCCAACCGGAAAGTTGGAAATTCCTGAATTAGAATTAATCGTGGAACCAGGCCCTAGAGCGGACTTTTATTATACTAATGTGGAAGGGATCCTTCTAAGATTTGAAGAAGCCGTTTTAATTTATAAAAATAATCTTGAAAATAACGATCCTGAATGGAAAGAAATTGAGGAAATATTAACAGACTTAAAAAAAGCGTTAAATGGAGAATTGAAGTTTACATTACAAATAACCGATTTCGGAGGAGGAAGTTATATAATTCCTCAAGATCAATCAGCTTATTCTTTTAAAAAACTTGATAATATGGAAATGGATCAAGATTAACCTAATATTTTAGGTAATAACTTTTTTAGTGAAAATAAACTAATCATTGCATATTGATTGAAATTATTTAGAGTGATAAGTAAATGACTATTAAAAAAGTTGGAATTCTTACCGGTGGTGGTGCTTCGTATAAAATATCACTTTATAGACCAAACTACCTAGAGTTGAATAGTTTATTGTATTGGTTCATAAAATCCAACTTTTACATTAACCCGCACTCAAGAAAAATTAGACCTTGTAAAGTGTAAAATTGAGCTCTTATTCCAAAAAGGAATAATTTCTTAGGATCTCGCAGATAAGTTAATCCAAGACTTAGATGAGGTTGAATTGGCTATAATCAAAGCAAGAAATTTTTTTAATATCTTTTTTTGCATCTGTGCTTTCTGAGTTCTTATATTATAAGGAAATTTTCTTTTGAGAAATATGAAAATACATTATCAATTTTTTCATTTATAAATAAATAAAGTAGTATTTTAGTGTGAAAAATAATTATATTGAAAATAATTTCCAATTAGGAAAAGATAATAATTTAGAGTTTTTTGATTGGCATTATACAGAAGTCTCTGAAAGGATAAATGAACTTTCAAGACAACTACGCTCATTCTTCAACTATAAAACAGCAGTTATTCAATTAAGATACTCAAGTCCTCAAAATTTTGAGAAAGTTTCCACGAGAAAACCTGTACTAGAATTAGAAGGAAAACTAGCTTTGTCATTTTCACAATATACTTCTAAACTTAGACTGCTTGGATTAAAAGAGGATATGTTGGCTGAAAAGTTGCTTATTTTATTAGAAAAAGTTAAAATACAACTTAATAGTCCTGAAATAAACATCTTGAAGGAGATTAAAAACTTAACTAGTAAAATATGGAGAATAATTCATATGCTCTCGGAATTTGAAATTTATGACTATCCCCGGTTATTGAAAGTTGTTATACAAATTACAAGCCTTTTATGCAGTACAGAATGTGTATTTTCGGAGTTGTTTTCTGAGTTCTATAGAGAATTAAGAGAAAATTACTTGCTATTGGGTAAGGATTTAGCTGGGATACTTCAGATTGATGAGAAAAATAAGTTCAATAGAGAGAAAAAGAATAAACGGGTGAGACTAAAAGAATGATTGAGAAATATGAGCTAGTAAGCAGAAAAACAGTTGAGGAAGATCGGATAGCGATCTGTCCATTTTTCGGTTGCAAGCATATCGAGAGGGTAAAACCCTTAAAAATCGGGATCCTTGGACGCCGAAAATATCCCACATGTCGGAAACATAAAAGTCCCTTAGTTTTTATTGATGAATTCGTTGGTAGTTTTATCCAAGCTGTAGAGGCCTGTCTATATGACACATCAAGCCTTCCTCCAAAAAGTTTGATAACCTTAATTAAAAAAAAAACCCCTAATAATTATAAATCGTTTCTAAATGGTTGGATATATTGTATCCCTATTGGAAGGGGGGGTCAAATTGTCTCACATTATATGGATGGATTGTCAAGAAGCTATATGAAAGTATTGAGCAAAAAGCAGAAAAAAATGCTTAAAAATGACGAATCCACAAAAAGGAGTTATGAGATGATACGTGTCGGATTTAAAAAAATTACGAGGGAGTATACCAATTTCTTGCAAAATTTACGTAAAAAATCAAATATTTTTAATAATCTTGAAGAATTACATCCTTTTCCAAAAGAGATGCGTAAACTCATAGAAGTGTGGCTAAAAGAGTATATTAACACAATAAATCTTTCAATTACTAAAACATTCAATAACTCATCATTAGTGAATAAATCACTTTCAGAGCTTAAAGAGGAATATGACAAAATCCTTCAAACAGGAACTAGCACTTTACTTTTAGGCAAATCTCCTGAAATTGTGACCAAAGGAATCTCTGCATTCGAGATTTTTTCTGCATATCATGAATTTTTAAACGCAGGATTATGTAAGGAGTTAAAAAAGGAAGATATTGATAGAATTATAATGGAAAACGAAACTTCTAATGTAAAGAAATTTAAACCAAAAATTGAGCATTATAATCGATGGTTTACTAATCGAATTCAAAATTATTTAAAGAATCTTGATTTTAAGGTAAAATTTCTATTTGAGCCGTATATATCATTCTCAGAAATGGATAATCTTTTCGGGTTAGGCAAAGGATATATACTAGGGAGAAGAATGAAAAATAAATCTAAACATATCATTGCAAAGAGTATTCTTAATACAATGCGAGAGAATTTAAATGACCATATAACTAATTGGATCAAGAAGTTTCCAGCGTTAAAGAGGCATCTTTTTGATATTGAAAAGGATATTAAAAAATTTATTGATGATTATGAAGAATTCTTAAAACCCAAGCCAACACCAAGATATCAAATGTATTTGCATCACACTAACTTTAATAGGCATTACTTTTCTCTAATAGATTCAAAAGAAAAAGCATATTGGCTAGGTTTCCTTTTTGCTGATGGGTATATTGCCTTAGAACATAAAAAATCAGAAAATTATTATAGAATGGGAATCGGACTTTCCAGTTCTGATAGAAATGTACTTGTTAAATTTTGTCGAAACGTTGGTTTAAATCCTGATTATATAAAAGATAAAATTATTGGTAGTGATTTTAGCAATAATCAATATCAAATGAGCTCGATTAGATGGGGGGATCAAAAGTTTGCTAAAGATCTCATTAATCTGGGAATGGAATATGAATATAATACTAAAAAGGGAAGAAGAGCAAAAGTTCCTACTCTTCCAATTTTAAAAAAGAAGGAATTTATGCTCGCTTTTTTGTTAGGTTTTTATGATGGTGATGGAACTCTGGGATACAATGCTGATACAGGAAGGATATATCCGAGTTTGGCATCCTCAAGAAAAGTATTTTTACAGCAAATCAAAGACTATTTTGGGATTAAACCTAAAATCAAGTCTCGTGTCTCTGAAAGGTATAATCTACGAAAAAAAATCATCCAGAAAGTTCAAGCCAGCGAGCTTTCTATAACTGCTGTGCTTTTTGAGAATATGTTATTAAATTACAAAGATAGTATGAAAAGAAAGCGAATTGAATTAGATTTTTTTAAAGGATATCATGAACAGACAGAGAAATTCTCCCCTAAGCGTCCTCAATTAATAGAAATTCTGTCAAAGGATGTTTTAGTTCAAATATTAGAAGTGATATCTCCATCTAAAATTGCTCAATTATTAAATGTGAGTAATACAACAATTTTTAGATTTATGAAGGATTATGAAATTACTCGACATAAGAAGGGCTATTATGCTAGTATAAATAATGATATTTACTTAAATGGTAAAACCAGTAATTACTACAAACAATTTATATATTGGACAGATTTTATACAAAGATTAATACAAAGCACGGAAAAATAATGTTTATTTCCCCAACTTTTTTAATCGAAAATAGCTTATTTAATAAGATAAATAACCTAATTAAAGAAGGTGATCTTATATAGTAATTAAAAAAGTAGGAATTTTAACGGGTGGCGGAGTCATGTTAAAGGATTTCTTTAGCTGCCGTATACTGCCCGGGTTTAAATAGCGTGTTATACGGTATTTTGTTAAAGGCTTTTGATGCCGGCGTAAAGTGTGTTGGAATTCTTAAAGGCTGGAAAGGATTTATGGAAAATCTTACTATGCCACTTAACATCGCAGAACATGACGATCTTCATACCATTGGTGGAACATTATTATACACCAGTAGAACAAATCCTTTTAAATCAGTTCAAAAAGCACAAACTGAGGAAGAAAAAGAACAAATGAAAGAAAAAATAGCAAAAGAGATGGCGGGAAAATTTGATGAGTTAGGAATTGATGCTCTAATCGCGATTGGTGGAGATTTAAAATGGTTTCCATTTTAAACTAAAAACGATACGCTAGGAGTCGCCGATGCGATGTGTAAATATACGAACGCTAAGGTAGTTGGTTGTCCAAAGACAATTGATAATGATTTAGCGGGCACCCATTATACTTTTGGTTTCTGGAGTGCAGTACAATTAGCATCAAACGCCATGGATAATCTCACAACCACCGCGAGATCCCATCAAAGAGTATTTGTAGTAGAAATCATGGGTCGAGATGCCGGATTCTTAACGATGTATAGTGGGATTTCTGCAGGAGCCGATATTATACTCATACCAGAAACTCCATTCGATTTTGAAAGAGATGTGGTACAAGTCCTAAAAAGTCGATTGCGAGTGGGACACAAATATCATATTATCGCTTGTTCCGAGGGGGCTTATCCTTCTCTTGAATCTCTTAGAAGAGATTTTACCACGATATCGAAAGAAACCATTGATAAATTGCCCAAAGATGTGTTTGGAAATCCTGTTTTACCTGCATTAAATATCTCAAACATTTTAGTCACGGAATTGGGCCTTCGTGATGATTTAAAAGAAGAATTTAAAAAACATGGAGTAGATTTCGAATGCCGAAGTGTGGTTTTGGGCCATACCATGAGAGCAGGGGCGCCAAACTCCTTCGATCGAATTTTAGGACTAAGATTTGGCTTGGCGGCTATGAAACTCGTTCTTGAGGAGGATTTTGGTAAAATGGTATCATTACAGGGGACTGAAATAGCAACTTTTGCTCTTTCAGAAGGCGTCAAAAAGAAATATATTAAGCCAGAGAGTGATAAATTAGAATTAAGAGATTTGATGGTTAAAATTCGCTACAAATCAAAAGAAAATTAGTTTTTTTTTTAATAATTTTTAAACTTTTATTTATTTTGGGAAATAAATTATCTATTTTTATCATAAGAGTAATATTACATAAAAATAATCCTACTTAATCTATTCAATTCTCACACCCTGTTTTTTGAGGTTTTTTTGAAGTTTTAAAATATCCACATTTCTGCAATTCACATTGTCTTTGATTGAAATAGCAGCAGCCACTCCAGCACCTTGACCTGTTACCGTACAACATACCATCTGACGTGTAGCAGCATGGGATATTCTATCTCCAGCAACACAGCGTCCTGCTACGAGAAGATTTTCCACTTTCTGTGGAACTATAATGCCGTAAGGTACGTGGAAATATCTTCCTGTAGTAGGTAGAATTGCTATACCATAGCCATCAATAAACTCCGGACAAATCCCTATAGAATCCTCAAAACGGGCCTCGTT
>SDNV01000243.1 GCA_004524515.1 Promethearchaeota archaeon | reverse complement strand
TTTCTTGATGCAGCTTTTCTAACTCTTTTTTTACTTCTTTCAACTTATCTCCATGTAAAGGAAATTTATAAATAGCTATTATACCTATTAACAACGAAATTGCAGGAAAGATGAATATTAAAGCACGTAGTCCTAAAATCACTTGGGAACTGACCTTTTCCGGTTCATAGATAGTCCAACCAACATTAGTAAAAACGAGTCCTATTGCGAGAAATACTAATATAGTTGCTAATCTCATAAACATAATATAAACTCCATAATAGCTTGCTTCTCTACGCGTTCCGGTTTTCACTTCATCTTCATCAATGATATCTGATATCGCTAAATCCAAAATATAATAACATCCAGAAAATCCTATTCCAATTAGAGCAAATACTATAAATCCTATCATCACATTATCTATGAAAAACAATGGTGTTAGTAAAATGATCCATAGACACATTGAAATTAACCAACTTTTCCTTATTCCCAATCTTTGCACCACAGGCTTCCAAATTATATTCATACAAAGGGCTGCTGAGACAAAGAATAATAGCATTAATAAAGCTAAGTAGATAGATTGTCCTTCTCCTACACCTAATACAAATTTACCATATAAAGCAACAATTGTAGTTAGCATTATATTAACAAAATTGATACATAATAGAATTATATTAAACCATAGAAAGGACTTATTTGTTTTTAATAGCTTTAAAGAATCAATAAAACTTAGGGCATTTTTATAGTCTTCTCTAAACTCTGGCTTTTCTTTTGGGGAAAATCTTAAAAATAAAGATCCAATCACCAGAATAATTATCATTACTACTACTCCATATAATCTATATTGAGCTAAATATTTTGGATCTGATAAGTCCGGAATAAAAAAAGTGGGTAAGACAAATGCAGTTAATAATGCAATAATAGCAAAAGTCTGTCTAATATTGTTTGCTTTTGTTCTTTCTTCCATTGTAATAAATAACTCTGGAAAAAGTGAAGTCAAATTAATATCATACATTGAATAGAATAGCTCAAAACAAATAATTATAATCATAAAATAGATGAAATTAATCATTTGATCTTCTATTCCATATGTATAAGGAGGCGAAAAAAGTAATGCCATAACAATAGCCAATGGAATTAAAGCGATCATAATATATGGTCTTCTTCGTCCCCATTTGGTATGTGTTCTATCCGATATATAGCCCATAATGGGATCATTGATACTATTCCAGATCGACCAAATTATGAAACCTATAGTTATCAATATAACATTAAGACCAACGATTGTAAAATAAAATGTAAAAATCAAGAAGGAAAAGGTTAAGTATGAAGTCACAATTGAAATCTGTCCTAAACTATAAGCTGCTGCTTTCTTGTTTGAATACTCACTTTTACTTATTATTTCTTTTTCAACCATGTCATTATACTTTTTGTTATTGTTTGTTATTAAAAGTTATAATTCTATTTATACTAATTTAATATTAATCAATTTATTAATAATTAAAAGTATTAGATGATCTGATAAATTACTTTCAGTAAAATATTCAAATTAATAACAGATCTCTATATAAAATTTAATATAGAATCCTACCCAAATTTCTATAATATCTGATTTGATTAAAATTAATCAAAATGAAATATTTCTTTATGTTTAAAATAATTATGGTTTCAAAAAACAAGAATTATATTGAAATAAGACCCAAATCTAAGTTAAAATACTATTTTTGGTCAGACCCTTATAGGCTTCCCAAGGATGAAGAAACCTTACAATTCTTTGAACAGAAAAATTGTGAATTTGTCATTGCTCTTGGAAAGCATACAATGAATGAAAAAAGTTATAAAAAGCTTCAAAGGCTTGTAGATAATAAAATTGGTCTCAATATATGTCTTTTAGATAAAGATTTCGCTCATTTAGATAATTCGCATAAATTTATAGAACTATATAAGATTTTAAGGAAAAGCAAGATTTTTAACTATGTAAAAGAAATCTATATCGATGCTGAAATTTCAAATAGATATAGAAGATTAAGTTGGAATAAAAAAATAGCTTACATTCTAGACAGCTACCCTTCCAAAAAAGAATATCAACGAGCCATTGATGATTACACTCATCTTAAGAAATTAATCCATAAGGATGGTAAAAAAATGGGAATAATAAGATCAATAACAGCTACTCATGAAGTAGAAAAGATCATTCGAAATGTTCCTTTTAAAAATATTAATGAAGATATAACAGTTATTATGGTTTATAGAGTTCCGGAAGGCAAAAGTAAAGAATATAATGATTATTGGTTCTATCAGATCGCTAAAAAAGAAGGTGATTTTATATTTTTGGGAGATATTAAAGATGGATATCAAAGTTTAAAAAAAGATATTACTATTTGCAGTTATTTAGGAAAAAAAAGAATTTATATATATGACTATTATGGATTTCAAAAATCCTGCAAAATTAGTGATTTAAAACCTTTAAAATATTATAAGGTAAAAAAAAAACCCTTCGAATCCATTAAAAACTTTACAAAAATCGCTGGAATTGAGATAGCAGATAAATTTATAAAGGTTTTAAAATTGAAATAATGTTTATTGACTTAAATGTTCTTTTAATCCTTAATCTAGGGCAGATGATCAAATATCTTACTCATGAAAGAGGCGGAGCAAGAGGTGGAGCTAATGTTTTTTATCTTATGTTTGGTATAAATAATAATTGTTAACTTCGTAGGCCCCACAGCTGTGTTGGAAATTATAAAAATGACTCTCTAAGAGAGCTCACAGCTGATTAGCTTAAGGATGTGTTAAATCAATTTTAAAAAGCCTTTGAATTTAATATTTTTGGCGGATTCCCTAACCTAAGACGTGGTTTAATCGACTTAATAGAATATGCTTCAGAAAGATCTCTTTATGAATTTTGCGATACATATAGATTAAAAATCACCAAAGACAATGGAAAATAATTGAAAGACAGCGACCTTACTGATTCTATTATAAGGTTAAATTATTTTTTAACTCTAAAGCTAATTTTTCTAATTCATTGGCTATTTTTGTAATTTCTTCAATAGCGGCAGTTTGTTGTTCTGATGCTGAACTTATTTCCTCCATAGATTGTGATGATGAATGAATTTTATTAATTATTTCTCCGATTTTCTCGTTAGTTCCTGAAACTGCATTTTTTGACTCCACGGCTAATTTTCTTACTTCATCAGCTACTACCGCAAATCCTCTCCCATATTCTCCAGCCCTTCCCGCTTCGATGCTAGCATTTAGGGCAAGGAGATTAGTTTGTTCAGAAACATTATTTACTAAATCTAAGATTTTCTGAATTTCATGTGAAGATTGCGTTATTGAATAAGTCTCATTTGCTAGAGCACTTGTTGTAGCT
>SDNV01000072.1 GCA_004524515.1 Promethearchaeota archaeon | reverse complement strand
TATAAAAAGCTATATGATCTTAAAGAACGTTATTCCTTTCTAAGAAATAATTTTCCACGTTATCTTTTTTTTTCTAAGGAACTAGATTTAGAGCTACAAGGAGTTTTAAATGACGATATTAAAAAAATTTATTCTCCGCGAGAATATTTCAAAAAGTTAAGGGAAAAAAATACACTAACACCATTAGAAAAATATTCGAAAGAATTATGTGAATTATTTATCAAAGATGGAAATCTTCCCGAAAATTCTATTGGTATAACGGGCTCTTCTATGGTTAATTTAGCAAAAGAAGATTCAGATATAGATTTAATAATATATGGTACCGAGAATAGCCTGCAATTTCAAGAAAAATTAAAATCTATTTTTAATAAATCTAATAATTGTAATCCATATAATTTAGACGAGTTTAAAGCACATTATAATTGGAGAGCAGGCGGATCGGGTATCACTTTTAATGATTTCTTGAAAAGTGAAAAAAGAAAGTTACATCAAGGAAAATTCTTTGGATTGGATTTTTTCATAAGATATATCAAAAGTCCCAAAGATTGGAAAGATAATTATTATGATTATAAATATAAAAATTGCGGGAGAATTAAATTTAAAGCAGAAGTAACCGATTCCATTAACTCTATATTTACACCATGCTCTTATAAAATTCATGTAATAGATTTATTGGAGAATAGTCAAATCTATAGTAAAATTGATCTAAGCCGTCTTAGAGAGATAAATTCCTTTCGTGGAAGGTTTTGTGAACAAGCTTTAAAAGGTGAAAAAGTGATTGTAGAAGGGAAACTAGAAAAAGTGTTCTATAAAGATACAGAGGAATATTACCGAATACTCTTAGAAGACCAGGTTAGTGATAAAATGATTATTTTGTAAAATTGACAAAAAAAGGTATCCAATTTTTTCTATTTCAAATCATATGAGAAACCTCTATATAGTCTATATATTTCCTATATTGCTCTTTATATTATGTCGAAATTGCTTAAATCCTAAAAAAATCTAAATTAATTCAATAAAAGAAAAAAAGTGATTTAAATGAGTTTCTTGAATGAATTTGGATATATATTTTATAATTATGGTTTCGATTTAAAAAAAAAGCAAAAAAGAATACGAAAATACAACAAAAAAAAGTGGAAGCTCCAAAATAAACTGTTAAAATATATTTGTAATAATTGTGGGGCGTATAACCACTTAGATCAAGGGTATTGTGGCATATGCAAAACGTCACACTTGAGAAAAGCAACTAAAGACGAAAGAGAACAAACAATTGCCTTATTTGAAAATTTAATTAAATCGAAAAGTTGATAACATATACATCATTAAATGATTTGGGTGAAGAATATGAAAAAATTTATTGATTTTGATAAATATAACAAAATTTTTTATGATAATTTATGGTTAGATGACCAGAATTTTGCAATTAAAATGCCACTGGTAGAAAATAATATATCAAAAGGGAATCTAAAATTAGATAAATTTGATTTATCAAAATATAATTATTTAGTAGCTTATGATTAAATCATTAATTTAATCTCTATTGGATTTTAATTTAATGCCAATTTACTTATTTTTTTTTCCCAAAAAAACTTATTTTCCATCATTCATTTTTTATACCTAGTAAAACATGAAAAAAATTGAACGCTATAAAGATTTTCTTCAATTAGATCCTGAAGATATCGATGCTTGGATTAATTTAGGAGATGTTTATTTTGAAGAGGCTCAGTATTCTCATGCTTTAGAATGTTATTTGAAAGCGTCTGAATTAGATCCCTATTCAAGTGAAGTGTGGAATAATATTGGATTGATGTATTCTTATCATGGGGACCATGACAAGGCAATTAAATGTTATCAAAAAGCTATGGAACTTTCTCCCGACGATGCAATTGTTTTCTATAATTTAGGTTATTCTTATGAAGACAAACAAGACTATAATGAAGCTATAGAATATTATAAAAAAGCATTTGAATTAGATCCCACTTATATAGATGCTTTGAATAATATTGCTCTAATTTACAAAGAAAGAGAAATGAAAGATGAAGCTATTGAGAATTTCAATAAAGCCCTTAATATCGATCCAGATAATGTATTTATTTTAAAGAATTTAGCTCAACTTTTTTATGAAATAAAAGAATACGATAAAGTAATTAACTTATATAAATTATGCCTTGAATTAAAACCTAAAAGCGCAAAAATTTGGAATAAGCTAGGCAACCTTTACTACGATTTAAATTATTTTGAGGATTCAATCCAATCGTACAGAAATGCTTTAAAATTTAATCCATTTTATATTGAAGCTTGGAATGGGCTCGGTCTATGTTATACCTCTTTAGGATATTTTATAAAGTCGATATATTATTACAAAAGGGCATTAAAACTAGATCCTGATGATGATGTGCTGTATGAAAATATTGGTTTCAGCTATAATTTACTTAAAAAATATGACAAAGCAATTACTTATTTTGAAAAATCACTAGAACTAAATCCGAATTTTTCGACTGTTTGGAAAAATTTAGGCATTGTATTTCAAAATAAAAATGAATATGATGAAGCAATTAAGTGCTATAAAAAAGCATTAGAATTATTTCCTGATGATTATGAAATTTTTGAAAATCTTGGGGATATTTATCGCATCAGAAATGAAAATAATAAAGCAAAGGAATGTTTTGACAATGCTTTAAAATGCAAATCAAGGGTTACTTAAGATATTAATAAATATTTATCTAAACTTTTTATACTATAATTTTTTTGAATTATTGATTTATAATGAAGATTTATACCGCTGATCTCCATATTCATAGTCCTCATTCGATTGCCGTGTCGAAATCTCTTAATCTTGATTCAATGCTAGAAACTAGCCGAAAGAAGGGATTGAATATCTTAGGCACTGGAGATGTATTACAACCCGATTGGTTACATTATTTAGAATCTAACCTTGAGAAAGATCAGGATGGAGCTTACTTGTATAAGGATTTATATTTTGTATTACAATCGGAAATAGAGGATAGTGAAAGTATTCATCATGTAGTTTTTTTCCCCGATTTTTTTTCAGTCAAAGAGGTACAAAAAAAATTAATTCCTCATTCTAAAAATATACTGGGAGAGTGGGGGGGACGTCCTAGAGTTAATTTATCTCCTGCTGAATTAGTTGATATAATTGACGATTCTGGAGGGTTGATCGGACCCGCTCATGCATTTACACCATTTAAAGCAATTTTTCGCCAAGATAGATTTGAAACACTTAAGGAGTGTTATCAAGATGCGGTTAATAAAGTACCTTTTATTGAGTTAGGACTCTCTGCGAATACAGATTTAGCGGATAGAATGGCAGATTTAAAAAACATCACTTTTTTGAGTAATAGTGACGCCCACTCCCAAGATCCCCGTTCTCTAGGTCGTGAATTTAATAAATTTGATATTGATAATCCTTCGTTCGATGAGATTGTATTAGCAATAACAAGAAAAGATGCTAGAAAGATTACATTGAATGTAGGATTACACCCTAAACTTGGAAAATATTATAATATGTTCTGCAATAAATGTCGGAGAAGGATTATTTTTAAAAAAACAGAGAAGGATTTAGATTTTGGATTCTCTCAATTCACTATTACAGAAGATTTTATAAATTATTATTCAAAGGATCCTCTGGCTATGAAAAAGCAGTCTATTGATCGAGTTTCAAAAAATAAAATGATATGTCCTGCTTGTAAAGAGGAATATAACAAAAATTATAAGTTAAAATTGGGAGTAAGTGAAAGAATTGATGTAATTGCCACATATGAGCATCCTAAACATCCTGAACATAGACCTTCTTATATTAATGCTATACCTTTGATTGATATCATTCGTTCAGTAAAGGGGATAAAAAGTATTTCTAGTAAAACCGTTTTAAATAGTTATGATATGCTTATTGATAAATTAGGTAAAGAATTGGACATTTTAATTGACATTCCTATAACAAAAATTGAAAATTTCGATAAAGAAGTGGCACATGTTATTCAAGCTTTTAGGAGTGATGAAATTATTTATACTCCGGGAGGAGGGGGCTCCTACGGGCAAATAAAATTGGATACGTAGGATTTTTAAAAATTAGATTTTTCTTAAAAATTTCAATGATTTATTTATTTTCGGTTTGGAAACTTATCAAAAACAAAAAGTCTTAAATCTTAAATTCCAAATCTAACTTAAGTAATTCACCACATTTGGAACAGGTCAACCAATCGAAAACTTTAAGACTTACAGTCATTAATTCTAAATCGCTATGCTTGAATTGATTTTTAAATATTTTCTCAGTTTTACACTTAGGACATGAAATTGTAGCTCTAACATTGATTATGCTTTTATCCAGCTTCTCTTTGGTTAGAGCATCCTCTCGTTTCTCTGGTTTGTTAGAATCACTTTCCAAATTATGCTACTCCTCGCGATACATTATAAATAGTAAAAATTCAGACTTATAAACTTTTTTCATTGAAAATGTTCGAGTATTTCCTATGAATAAAAGAAAATAGTAATATTACTTTCCATTAGAAATTAAATTTTAATAAATTTTATCGAAAATGTGGTTTCTTAGATAATTTGATTTATATGAGAATTTTCCTCGCTTTTTTTCCTATTTTCCATTTATGAATTTGATGATTACTCATAAAGTTCTTATCATCAATATTTTTAGTAATATAATGGGAAAATAAGAAAAGAAGTTTGCGCTATCTCTATAAATGTGGAGATAAAATCGATATTTATTTTGATTTTATATGAATATTATTTGTATATTACAATAGTATATTATTCTAATATGATTCGCGTATTATATAGAAGAATGAATTTAGGTGCTACTCATTTTGAAGGACGTTGATTTAAACACTTTAGGTATAAAAATGCCTGATATTACTCAATTAGATACTTCTATCAGATCTCGGTTTAATACTCTTTCTAAACTATCACAAAATTCCTCTACATCACAAAATTATGATTCTGACGAATATTTGTCACAATTGTTAGAAGCCATTAAAATTAAAACTTTAGTAGTAGGAGTTGGAGGGGCAGGTAATAATATTATTTCCAGACTTCAAGAATTTGGTCTAAGTTTTACCGAAACATTAAATATTAATACAGACGCCCATGATTTATTTTATTCAAACTCTCAAAATAAAGTATTAATCGGAAAAGAAAATTGTAATGGTCTTGGATCAGGTAATGATCCCACTATTGGTCAAGCAGCGGCCGAAGAGGATTCTACAAGATTGCGTGAAATTTTGAAAGCAGATATCCTCTTTTTAACCTGTGGATTAGGTGGAGGTACTGGAACTGGAGCAGCTCCTATAATTGCTCGGGAAGCGAAAAAGAATAATGCCCTGGTCGTGACCTTTTGTTCGATTCCTTTTAGGTCAGAGGGTCAGCAAAGAAGGGTGAGGGCTAAGATTGGACTGAAAAAACTTGCCAAGTATTCTGATAGCATTATTCCAATTCCAAATGATAATCTTTTGCAATTGGTTCCTAATTATCCTATTTTAAAATGCTTTAAAATCATGGATGAAGTATTAGTCAGAAGTATACGTGAAGTGGTAAATCTTGTGAATAATTGTGGACTAATCAATATTGACTTTGCCGATGTAAAAAAAATTTTTCAAAAATCTGGTGAATATCCATCGGGGTTAATAGGGATTACCGAAACTTTAGGAAATGATTTAATTCAAAAATCAAAATTAGCAATACATAATCCCCTCCTGAAACCGAATACAAAAGAGGTGGACAGATGTCTGGTTTCTGTTTCGAGTGATCATAAATTATCCTTATCTAATGTTGATAAAATCGTTTCAACAATCTCAAATGAGGTACCAGAGCAAGCTAAAATAAAGTTCGGAGCTAATATGATTCCCAATTTAGATACAAAAATTAGAATCATGGTGTTAGGAAAAGGCCCCATCTCACCTTATATTAGAGCTGCGGTTGATGCTGAGGATAATATTCCATTTCAGTAAATCGTTAGAACTCTCTCTAAATTCTTTAAAGATTTGATTTGGATTATTCTTAATTTCTAACCACCGGGATAGATATATTCTAAACTTTAATTTAGTCTTGAACTTATAGAACGCGAAAAATGTTAATCTTTTTTGTTATTTAATAAAATCCATATATTCATAAGTTTTTTAATTATTGAAATAGAATATTCATCTAATATTTTGCATATTAAAGGAATTTTAGAAAACTAATTTTAATAATAACAACGTGATTTATTATGGCATTTAAGCATTTAAAAGCACTCGTAGAAGAAAAGTATAAAGTATATTTAATCCTTTTAATCTGGCTAATAATTGGATATACTGTCTTCCAATTTGTATCAGAAGCAATAATAGGGACATATGTTTTATTACCGCTTACAATGGCATGCTTTCTTTACTTTATATTCATGGTATTGTTTAAGGATAAAGTACATCAAAAACCTCTAACGTTTCTATTGGTTTGTATCTTATTTTCTTATCCACTTGGATTAATCCTTCTAAATTATATGTTCATTATATTAGGAGTGTTATTGTTAATTGGAAGTTATATTTGGATCATAATAACTGCTATTTTTGCCATGGATAGTTGTTATAGGAAATCGGTCGAATGGGATGAAAAGATTAAAAATCTCCAAAAACCATTTAATTATATTATAAGAGGGGTTTTATTTATTGGAGGGATTTTTCTTGCGACAGAATTATTACTACTTGCGTCCACATTCTTGCTAAATATGAACAATTCTTCACCAGGTTATCAATTAAATATAACCTACCTATATTTACAGACTTGGTTGATGATATGGATTTTATTCATTATAGGGATAATTTCTTTATTCTTTAAGAAATTTAATTTATGGCTGGGAGTCTTTGTAATTTTTATTACCGGTTATGCAATTTTCCTGATGATTACTACATATCAATTATATTATGGTTCTACTACACGTTTACTGCCGATTTCGATTCTACAATATTTATTCAGCATCTATCTCTTATTAAATTCAGCAGCATTATTATTTGATGAGAGAGCCGAAACTATTGCTAAAAAATTGAAGATAGGCAAATCAGAAATTATTTTAATGCTCTTAATCTTTTCCATGGCATCATTTCAATTAGTAGCAGGGCTAATTGGGGCGACACTTGCAAAATTTGAATTGAACATTATAGCCTTTATGTTTCCTTATTTAGCTTTAATATTTGGAATATATGCTATCTTTAAACAAAGCAGAAAGAAAAAATCAGTACTAAAAGAGGAACCAGATAAACTTGAGATGGATAAATTCGTACCGAGTACACAATCTAACACTATCTATTGTAGTAATTGCGGAGTAGCCAATACCTCAGATAATAAATTTTGTATTAACTGTGGAAAAGAGCTCTATAAATAAAATTAAGCAATCTTAAATTATGATAAATAAAGATGAATTAAAAAAAGAAATTTCGAGAGGTAATGGAATTGGATAATAATAAGATGCCTGAAGAGGAATTAAAAAAAGAGATTAGAGATTTTTTGAAGCAAAGAAAAATTCTCGTATTGTGTACCTGCTCAAAAGATGCAGTGCCGCGGGCTACCCCAATGGATTTTTATATGGATAAAACCACTAATGATTTCAATATATATGTAGGACCCGCACCGGGAAGGAAAGTTAAAAATATAGAAGAAAATCCGGTTGTAAGTATTGGTATTTACACACCGATGGACACAGGGAAGATTCAGGGAATGCAGATTACAGCATCTGGAAAAGAAAGATTGTTATTTTTAAAAGAAGGGGATGAATTCTACGACTACGCTCAAAAAATTGTAAGAGGAAAAAGAAAACTGCTTTTAAAAATAATTCCTGAGAAAATTGAATTGCTGGATTATGATTTTATTAAAAAAGGATATTCTAGACTTCAAGTTTTAAATTTATAGAAATTATACTTACAATCATTAATTCTTATTTTTTTTTAAAAAAAATTAGAAATTATTAAAAGTTTAGGCAAAATTCTTGTAGATCTGAAATAATTTATTAGCTAAAACACCAAATGCTTGGTTCACCCCTTGACCCGTTAAAGCACTTGTTAAATAATATCCTAGAAAATTATAACCTTTCATTAAAATATCAACATTATAATTAGATTTTGGATATTCTTTATTCATTACTAATTTATCAATATTCTCAATCAAATCAATTTTATTTCCAAATAATATTATAGGCTGCATGCCACAATTTTTTTTAATGTCATTGAGCCATTTTGATATATTTTGAAAACTTTTTTCCCCATGGTCGTTCTCTTCGTGAGAAAATACTATAATTGCAGCGCTACTTCCTTGATAGAAATTTGCTCGTAATTGACCAAATGCCTCTTGCCCTGCTATATCCCAGAAAACTAATTTAACGGGATTTCCAGCAATAGATGTCTCATACTGAGTGAATTGTGCCCCCATAGTCATTATATATTTTTCCGAGAACTCTCCTTGTGTAAATTTTCTTATTAAAGAAGTTTTGCCAACTGTTCCATCTCCCACGACTGTAACTTTATATACTAATCCCCTATCATCCTCATTACTCATAACATCACGCTATTGATTTTTTAATATTTGAGTCTGTTAGACCTTTAAGTTTAAATTAAGCGTTCTTGAAAATTTATGATAATATTATCTCATAAATAGTGATAAAAAAATATTTTAAATCTTTACAAAAAGAAAAGGGGATTTCTAGAAATGAAAAATATAAGAATTTAACATTGATTCCTTTTATAATTTTATTTCTTAGGAATTCTTGAAGGAATCAAAACAATTTCATCTTTATCTTCAATTTTATATTCTTTTATAAGGGCATCTTCATTCATGATTATACCCCCTGTAGATAAAAGAAAATCCCCCACGTTGTAATCAAACATCTGTGCCACCTGATCCTTAATTACATGTATATATTCCGTTAATTCTATGTTTATTATTTTTTTTTTCTCCCCAGGTTCAATTAAGGAGATGGTATAAACACGAATCGTTTTTGTCTCTTTTTCAATACTCATTGGAGGAATATATACGAGTTCTTTGTCGATTTTATTTTGGTTCTCAATCATGCTATTAATTAGATTACTTCTTTCTTCCGGAGTAAAGTATAATAATTCTCCAATGAATTGCTTTTTATCATTATCTGTTAACCCTAAACGATTAATCTGAGCCAATTCTTTAGGACTAAGCTCCGTAAAAATGAAATCCTCAATTATAGGCATCTCTTCATATGATTTTTCGGAATCAACATATTTCTGGATAGAAGGCATCTCACTCATATAAACTTCAATAAAATCAGCGGTTTCCTCCTCTTGAAGTAACATTCTTCTCTTTTCAAGGGCCTTTATTTTAGATATGAATGGTTTTTTTCCGGTTATCTTATCATCCATACTTTCATGATGTATAACGGTATAAATAGTACCTGTTGATAACACAACTACACTCCCTATAACCAGTATGAGAAAAAAAAGAATATTTCCAAGAAAGGAGATAAAATAAAATAGTATAAAAGCCACACACTGAGCTATTAGTAGCATTATTCTTATTAATGTTTTTCTGGATGTATTTTTGCTCATAGTTGTATCATCATTTTCTCCTGATTATTATATTCATTTTGTTCAATAAAAATTCTATAGGGTCAAATATGAAGTAAATTAAATTCAACCTCTATTCACTAATTTTATTGCTTTTAAATACCTCTCCTTATTTAGTTTATATAAATCTCTTGATTTCTCTTTTTCAATTTCTACTAATTTCAGATCAATTAAGGCTTCTAAGTACTTCTTAATAGTATTATGATTTTTTTTAAGACCGTCAGCAATTTCCGTAATTTTGAGTGGTTTTTCATTTTGCATAAATGTAACAATAGATTGGACAATATCATTGGCCATATAATAGAGAAATTTATCAAACTTAGGATCTGAATCAAATTGAAAGAATATACATTGGTTCCTGATCTTTTTAGATCTTATAAATTGAAATTTTTCTAGCGCGGAAAGATGCCATAATGCCAAATTACTTCCTAAATTATGCGCTTTCATTATCTCATTGATATTTTTAGCAGGATTTTGTTTTATGTATTCAAAAATTTCATTCCTTGTTGGATTCTCAATAATATCTCGTTTCATTAACTTAGTTCCTGGAATAATTACTCTTTTTTTGATTAAGGATTTAATAATAAGTTCAATTCTGTTCTTATTTATATCAGGGTTATGTCTAACCCGGTTATTTATATATTCCACTATATTTTTCATTGAAAAGAAAGGTTTCTTTGACAAATATTCTCTAACTATCCCTAAAACTACATTTTCAGCATTACTCGAGGCACTCATAATCCAATATAATACTCACACTAAAGAGCTCGGTTTCATTTAAGCTCTTTTCTTTCTAAGATAAAATACACTATCTATAAATTATATTATTCTTTCACGCAATTTATAGTATTGTTATTTAAGAAACTTTGAGTGTTTCAATTTATCTTTTTTTGAATAACAAAACTCTTCACATTTATTCCTAATTCATTCAAATAATACCAACAGTATCATTCAATTAAGTAAAACAATTATAAAAAAAAAAAAATAAAAGGAGTGATTATAATGAGTTTTAAAGATGAATTTGATGAGGATTTAGGAGAGGAATTTAGTGAACCACAAATTAAACGTTCAAAAACTCCCGCAAGCAAGGCTCCTACAGGAGGGAAAAATATTTCACTTTATTTCACATCCACTATAGGTCCTGGTGAGAAAAAGCAGAAGTTATCTGTGAATAACGGCAATGCCGTTAGTGATATCAAACGAACCATTGGAAATATTTTTGGTTTAAATCCCGCTGATTTTCACTTATCTTCAGGAGGGGTAACTATGGATGAAAGTTCACCCCTAGACAATTATACTGTGTCTGATGGAGACGAAGTCCTCTTAATCCCTGCTAGTACCGCGGGTTAAAAAGAAAGGCTTTATGCCTTCCCAAAATTCTTTTTTTTTTTACATTTTATTTAAAATAAATAAATTAGTGGTGCGCAGAATTGGCTAAGAAAAAATGGTTTGCCTTTCTAACTAATATATTTTCAAAACCAAACAATACAAATCATAGAAATTCACGTACTACTACACGTTCTCCTACAAGATCAATAAATCGAACTACATCTCGCACTGCTACGAGTGCGCCTACAAGAACAGTAAATCATAGAACAACTCGCACTACTATGCGCACTCCTACAAGAACAGTAAATCGTACCACATCTCGTACTACATCACGTACTACTGTAAACTCTAATTCTAACCCTATGAATCGTACAAGAACAACAAGTACCCAAACAATATACAGGCAAACGAAATCGAATTCAAAATCAGTTCATAGAGCTTATGCTAATGGAATTTCAGCGGTTTCAAAAAAAACATATAGTTTAAAGAAGTTAAGACCGAGGGGTACTGTCCTTTTTAAAGAAGATTTCAAATGTATATTTTGCTTTCAATTACCAAAACTTCCTGAAGATGAGAATAGAGGAATTGTTATTTGTCCTCATTGTGGACACCCAGCACATGCTGATGAGTTTAAAATTTGGTTAAAAAGCTCGAGACTTTGCTCGAGATGTGATAGACCCCTCTCTATTAACTTCATTCGAAATATGGAAATAGTCCCGACGAAGATATATATAAAGGCTATGAAGATTATTATGAAAAAAGGAAGAAAATAGTTATAATTGATTTAAGATTGATTAAGAATATAAATTTACTTTTAAAATCATAACTGTTTTAGGAAAAAATACATTATATTACCAAATATATTGTATAAAGATTGGGACTATATGCTCTCTGATCAACTTAAGGAACAACTCAGAAGATATAAAACAGATAAAGAATTAAAGAAAGAATTCAAAATAATCGCTTCTAAGGACCCAGATTCATATTTTCCTACAAAGGAACTTAAAGAATTGGGTTATATTAGAAAGCTTTGCAAATGTGGAACTTATTTTTGGACAGTTCATAAGGATAGAGAGGTTTGCGGAGATCCTACTTGTTCTGGAGGCTTTCAAGTGGTTTTAGACAATCCATCTCCTATAAAATTATCTTATATTGATGTATGGAAAAAGATTGTAGAAATTTTAGAGCCCAGAGGCTATAAACCTATAAAAAGATATCCATGTGTAGCGAGATGGAATCCTACCTCAGAATTTACAATTGCATCTATTTCTGCGTTTCAACCCTATGTAATTACAGGGGAGGTAGAACCACCTGCAAAAAAGTTAATAATCCCTCAATTTTGTCTAAGATTCAATGATATAGAAAATGTAGGAATTACGGGAAGCCATTGTACAGGATTCGTGATGATAGGACAGCATGCATTTGTTTCTCCAGAAGAATGGGATCAGGGGCAGCTATTCATGGACATGCATGATTTCATTCATAAAGGGGTTGGTTTAGCTAAGGAAGAAATTACAATTCATGAAGATTCCTGGGCGGGCGGCGGATCATTTGGATGTAGTCTCGAATTTTTCAGTAGAGGGGTTGAATTATTTAACCAAGTTTATACCATGTTTGAACAAACATCTGAAGGGCCGCGGGAATTAAAATTAAAAGTTCTTGATATGGGATTAGGACAAGAACGTGTTGCATGGTTTTCTCAGGGTACGCCAAATATGTATGAGGCTACTTTTCCATATGTTTTGAAGAAATTGAGAGAAATTACAAAAATCGAATTAGATTTAGATTTGTATAATAACTTTTCTCAATACTCTGCCTATTTGAATATGGATGAAGTGGATGATTTGGATGCTGCGTGGCAAAGAGTTGCCAAAGAGATCAATATCGATGTAAAAGAATTAAAAAGAAAAATAATGCCCATGACCGCTCTTTATTCTATAGCGGAGCATGCTCGAAGTCTATTATTTGCGATTAATGATGGAAAATTACCTTCAAACGTGGGAGGAGGCTATAATTTAAGAGTCATATTTCGGCGTGCAATTAGTTTTATTGATAAATTTAAATGGGATGTTGATATTGCTGATGTATGCTCATGGCATGCTAAAGAGTTAAGAGAGTTATTTCCGGAGGTTTCTGATCATTTAGACGAGATTAGAGAAATCCTTTATGTAGAGAAAGAGAAATTTTACGCCACTAAGAAAAAAGCTAAAAAAATCTTAGAAAAAATTTTAGAAAAGGGGGAAATAACTACAGAGACCTTAATTGAATTATATGATTCCAACGGAATAAGCCCAGATATGGTCAAAGAAGCAGCAAAGAAATTTAATCTCAAAATTAAGGTTCCTGATGATTTTTACTCTCTTGTTGTAGAAAGACATGAAAAATCCGAACAAATTCATGCAACAGGTAAAGAAATCGAATTAAACTTAACAGGGGTCCCAGAAACCAAATCATTATATTATTATGATTATACTGAAACATCCAATAAAGCTAAAGTTCTAAAGATCATTAAAAACATGGTAATTTTGGATCAATCTGTTGCGTATCCAACCTCTGGAGGGCAATTACATGATATTGGAACTATTAATAACCAAAAATTCGTTGATGTATTCAAATATGGAAACTACATTGTTCACATTATGGACAAAAAGCCCAAATTTAAGGAAGGAGATGTAGTTGAGGTCCAAGTTGATGATCATTGGAGAAAACAACTTGCTCAACACCACACTGCCACTCATATAGTCAATGCCGCTGCACGGGAGGTCTTGGGATCTCATATAAATCAGGCAGGAGCAAAAAAGACTATAAAAAAATCTCATTTAGATGTGACACATTATGAACAAATTTCTAAAGAGAATTTAATGGAAATCGAACAAAAAGCTAATGAAATTGTAAAAAAGTCTATAGATCTTCATCTTGATTTTGTACCGCGTTCAGAAGCAGAAAAACAATATGGTGTAATGATTTATCAAGGGGGAGCAGTTCCGGGAAAAAACATTCGCATTGTAGAAATCCCCGGTATAGAAGTAGAAGCCTGTGGAGGTACGCATCTAAATAACACTTCAGAAGCAGGAGAAATTAAGATTACCAAATCTCAAAAAATTCAAGATGGAATCGTTAGATTATCTTTTACTGCAGGAGATGCTACTCAAAAATTAAAAGAAAAAAATCAGAAATTAATCAAGGAATTAAAATCAAT
>SDNV01000071.1 GCA_004524515.1 Promethearchaeota archaeon | reverse complement strand
GTGTTACTAATGTTTCTTATTGACCGAATTTTAATATTATTTGGGGATCCTGGGTTTACAATGTTTTATTTCATGGCATGGATATTTGTTCTATTAGGATTTCTTGAAGCATATCTCGGCTATATTAAACCAAAAAGTAAAGAATAAAAAATTTTTAAGGTGAAACATAATCTTTTCAATTTTTTAAATTAACACTTAAATTTTTAAGCATTTAAAAGTTTGAAAAGTGTAGATATAGTTGATTGATTCGTCTTATTCTTCAAAATCAAAAAAAATTGTAATTATTGGATTATTCTCACTTTTATTAATTATTTCTTCAATTTATTATGTAATAATATTAAGTGAGGACAATTTTAATTCTACATCTGATGATGATGATTCAAATTCACTTGAAGTTCCTCCATTAGTCGGGAATGTCCCAAAAGGAATTAGGTTAACTTTTATTTATAATTATAATGATTCAATAGTGGTATCATGGTATACAGAAAAAAATGCTACCAATCCTAAAGTGGTTTATTCTATTAACGCTAATTTATTTCCTTCTAATGTGGTTAAACCGAATTCAACACAAATGTCAACATCAATTTTTCTTTATTTTGCAGAAATTATACATTTGCAACCTAATACAACCTACTATTATCAGGTGAGTTCTGATGAGAATAATAAAAGAGAAATTATGAATTTTACAACTTTACCTAATGAAGATGCATCAAATGTAACATTTTTAGTATATGGAGATAGTAGAACACAAAGACTTGAAAGAAACCTTCTTGCCAAACAGATTATGGAATCTTTTAGAAACCAATTTGAATTCACTATTCACACGGGAGACATAGTGGAAGATGGGAGAGATCAAAATCGATGGAATAATTATTTTGAGGATACTGAATTGTTAAATGCCTTTAAGCAGGGAGTCTATGCGGAGGGGAATCATGAAGGTGGTTTGTCAACCAAGATGTATGATAATTTACCAATGTACAGTACCGAAAATAAACGTTATTATTACTTTAGTTATGGAGAAATTGGTTTTATAATTCTCAATTCAAATAATGAGTTAGATTATACTTATAATGACGCTCAAACAAACTGGCTAAATAATACTTTATTTCAAATATCTCAAAAAAATACAATTAATTTTGCTTTTTTACATCATCCATTATTACACAATAGATCCTATGATTATCATAGAGCACATTGGAAGCCTCTCTTTGATAAATATAATGTTTCTATTATTTTTTGTGGGCATAACCACCACTATGAACGCAGTTATCCGTTGCTAAACTCTACTACCTTAGAATTTGATGATTCTGAACATTATAAATATAATAATCTAAATGATACAATATATATCGTTACTGGAGGTGCGGGGGCACCATTACGCGATGTATATTCCTATGATTTCATCGCTGAAACCACAAAAGCATATCACTTCCTCCTGGTTGATGTAAAAAAGGATCCTACAAAAATAATAATCAAATTAGAATCATGGGCGATGATTAATGAACATAATCCTCTTCAATTAATTGATAATATTACTCTTACAAAATTTCTTTAGGATTTATATTATTTTTAGGTGATAATTAAAACATCTAAAAAGTTTAATTATAAATTATAATTTTAAAAATAAATTTATATAAATGATTTTGCTTTATAACTTTATAATTTCACAATTAATTGTTAATTAATAAAATGCGGGGATTACTGTGGTAAAGGTATTACAGGATATATGGATTTTAAATGAATCAGGGATAGTACTGTTTAGCAGAGTATTCAATCCAAAAGTAAATGAACAACTTTTTGGAGCATTAATGACTGCTTTAAATTCATTCGCAACTGAACTTGCTAAAGGAGGCCTTTCGAGTTTTGAGCTCAGTTCTATAAGATTTACAATTTATAAAGATAAAGGTCTGCTTTTTGTTTCTAACTCCGCAAAAAAAGTAAAAGAAAAAAAAGTTCAAGATGAATTAAAAATCATCGCAAAAAAGTTTTTCACTAAATATGCTGGCGTTTTAGCTTCTTGGGATTCAGATGTTAATATGTTCGCGGATTTTAATGATGATATCGAAGAGAGTCTAGAAGATACAATCAAGAAATTCCAAGATGCTTTTTGGTAATGATTTATAAGTGGTTATATCTAAATTTGTAGAATTATATTTCACAACCATAAATAATTTAAGAAGAAAAGCATATATCTTCTTTGAAGATAAAGAAAATTTTAATCATTAACATGAATGAATTCGAATTTAATAAGGAAAAAAAAAGAAGTTCTGATAATCTACTCTCTTCAGATGCGCTCTCTAATTCTATTAAAAATTTATCTAACCCAAGATTCTTAGGCTCCATTCATATGAACAAACAATTCGTTAGTAACTTCAGCTCTGTTGAGAATTTATTAAATGGGGAACTCGAGATGAGAATAAATAGATCTTTAAAAAATACCTTAATCAATCCTATTACAAAAGTTCTCATTCTTATCACTATTCTATTTAACTTATTATGGTTACTTTGGCTCTTTTTATAATGTCTTATTTTTATTTAGAAATTAAGATCCCAAGATTAGGAAAGGGATTTCTTCATAATTTTAAATATAATTTTTCTATTTATAGTCTTATCAAGTAGAAAATATATCTATTTCAAATAAATTTTAAAGATATATTATAATTTAATAATTAAAATAATCTTAAAATGTGAAATAATTATTATCCGTAGAGGGTTCATCGTTTGATATATGATTTGATTATTATTGGTGGAGGAGTCACTGGTTGCTGTATTGCGAGAACTTTAAGCAAATATAATATTAAAATATGTTTAATAGAAAAAGAAGCCGATATTGCTTCGGGTACTACTAAGGCTAACTCAGGCGTGGTTCATGCGGGGTACGCGGCTGAAAGAGAATATGTTAAAAGAAACTTATGTATTAAAAGCAATAAAATGTATACCCAGGCAGTAGAAGAATTAAATTTTCCTTTTCAAAGGATTGGCTCCTTTGTCGTTGCGTTAGAAGATAGTGAAATAAAAATTTTAGAAGAATATCGAAAAAAAGGTATTGAAGATGGAGTTCCTGATTTAGAAGTAATAACCGATAAAAAACGGATTTTACATATGGAACCAAGTCTTACTGAGAATGTTATAGCAGTCTTATATGCTCCTTCCGCAGGAATCGTTAGTCCCTATGAAATGACCATTGCCTTGGCAGAAAATGCTGCTATGAATGGTGTTAAATTTTTTCGAAATCATAAAGTTACCAAAATCAAACATTCAGATTATATTTTCACTATTAAGACAAAACAAGGAGAATTTAAAGGACGAAACGTGATAAATGCTGCTGGACTGTACGCTAGAAAGATATCCAAATTGGTGGGTCTTGATTATTTTGATATAATGCCGAGAAAAGGAGAATATATTTTATTTGATAGAAACGTACTTCATTTAAATAAAATATTATTTCCCACTCCTACAAAAATTTCTAAAGGGATATTAGTTTGCCCTACTATCCATGGAAACACTTTTATTGGGCCCAATGCCATAAATATAACTGATAAGAAAGACATATCCACCACCAATGCAGGTTTAAAAGAGATTTTGGATGGTGGAAAAATACTAGTTCCCAATTTACCTGAAAGAAGTGCAATCCGAAATTTTGCTGGACTTAGAGCAGTTCCAGATACGTATGATTTTATTATTGATAATACAGATGTTTTTGGTTTTATAAATGTAGCAGGTATTTTATCTCCGGGATTAACCGCATGTTATGCAATTGCCGAAAAAGTAGAGGGTTTTCTTGAACTATTAGGTGTTGAGCTAAAAGTTAAGGAAGATTATAATCCTATTAGACCTAAGCCTGAACGTTTAAACGATTTCACTATAGAAGAGCTTGATCAAAAAATTAAAGAAGATCCAACTTGGGGAAATATAATTTGTCGATGTGAGACCGTCCCTGAAAAAGAGATTATAGACTGTATCCATGCTCCTGTAGGTGCTAGAACGGTCGATGGCGTAAAATTCAGGTGTAGACCTGGCATGGGAAGATGTCAAGGAGGTTTTTGCCGTCCTCGTGTAATTGAAATTCTTTCACGAGAATTGGATATTCCATTTGACGAGGTCACTAAAAGGGGGGAGGATACAAATTATTTGGTTGGTAGAACTAAAGATTTCATTTTAAAAGGAATTGAAGGAGGTGCAGAAGAGGAATGATCAAAATCAAAACGGATGTTGCTGTGATTGGCTCAGGAGCTGCTGGGTTGGCTGCTGCCGTTGAAGTTAAAAAGGCAGGTTTAGGGGTATTAATTATTGAGAGGGATAGAGAACTAGGAGGGATTACATTACAATGCATTCATAATGGATTTGGATTAAAAGAATTCAAAGAAGAATTAACTGGACCGGAATATGCCCAGAGGTTTATTAATGATGTTAAAGAATTTTCAATCCCATATAAGTTAAATACTATGGTGATAGACATCAAACCGGGCACTCCAGAGAAGCCTTATAAAATATTATTTGCATTAAATAAACTAGATGGAGTTCTCAAAATAAAAGCAAAAGCAGTTATTCTGGCCATGGGATGTAGAGAAAAAACTAGAGGGGCAATAAATTTACCTGGATTCAGACCCGCTGGTATTTATACTGCAGGACAAGCCCAGAGATTTGTAAATATGGAGGGGTGGTTGCCGGGAAAAACATTTGTGATTTTAGGAAGCGGAGATATCGGAATGATTATGGCTCGTCGGCTTACATGGGAAGGCTGTAAAGTTAAAGCAGTCGTTGAGATTCTACCCTATGTAAGTGGACTATTACGAAATCAAGTACAGTGTTTAGAAGATTATGATATACCGTTAATAACTAACTACACAGTGACTAAGATTCATGGTAAAGATCGTGTACAAGGTGTAACAATTTCTAAAGTTGATAGAAACTTCGATAGAGTAATTGGTGCCGATAAATTCATCGAATGTGATAGTCTATTGTTATCTGTTGGACTCATCCCGGAAAATGAATTAACTTTTAATGCAGGGGCAAAACTTTCGTCTAATAATGGTCCCATGGTTGATAATAATTTGGAAACGACTATAGATGGTGTATTTGCATGCGGTAATGTGTTGCAGGTCCATGATTTAGTAGATCTAGTGTCTGCAGAAGCGAAGAGAGCCGGAAATTATGCTGTAGATTACATTAATAACCGATATGGAAAAGAAAGGAAAAAAGCTGAAATTAAATGCATACCCGGTGAAAATGTAAATTATGTAAAACCGGATCTACTAAATAAAAGTGATTTATCAAAGGAAATAATCTTTACTTTCAGAGTAAGATATCCAGATAGAAGGATTATTATTCAATTTAAGGATGAAAACGGAGTAATTTATAAGAAAAAGAAAGTTTATGTTATTCCAAGTGAAATGATTGAATTAAATATAAATCTAGCAGAAATAGGAATTAGCCCTGATTGTAAACAGATTGAAATTGAAGTTATACCTCGTCCAGAGGTATTAATTGAGGAGGATTGAGAATAAGCATGTCAGAGAGTAGTCAGAGTGTGGTTCGAGTTATTCGCTGTATAGTGTGTCCCACAGGATGTGAAATTCAAGTCAAAAAATCAGATACTGGAGATATAACTTTTGATGGTTATACTTGCAAAAGAGGCTTAGAATATGCAGAACAAGAATATTATGAACCCAAAAGAATTTTAACTACCACCATGCGTGTTGATAGAGGGCTGTTACCATTAGTTCCAGTAAGAACTGATATTCCCATTTTAAAAGATAAGCTAAATGATGCCCTTAAAGAAATAGCGGTAAAAAGAGTGAAAGCTCCTATAAAAGCTGGTGACATTTTAATTGAAAATATTCTTGGATTAGGAGCCAACATTATAGCAAGTCGAGATTTAAATGAAATTCAATAAATAAATTTGCTTCTCTTTTTTAGCATCTAATTTTTAATTATAAATACAAAAATTTAATTTTCATCAATAATTTCTGGTTTATGAACTATGGCTGATATGGATGAGATATATAAAATCGATGACAATCTTTATATTGGTGCATATTGGCCAAGATTAAATTTTGAAAAAATTGAGGAAGCGGGCATTACTGCCATAGTAAATTTAATGGAGAATAGACATTATATGCCTCCTATGGGAAAATTTGCCTATCTTTATAGGGGGTTTCCAGATAATACCTATCCTCCTCATGAACACATTGAAGAAATATTGAATTTTATGCATAAACATATTAAAGAAAAAAAAGGAAAAGTTTTGGTCCATTGCGCAATGGGGATTTCTCGAAGTGGAGGAATAATTATAGCATGGTTGTTAAAAGAGAATCCTTCATGGAGTTGGAGTGATGCCATGAATTATGTTTGGAATTCACGTCAAATTTTACCGGCAGTGGAAATTAGAGAATCTATTTTAGATTTTTTTGAGTCTCGAGAAGGAAAAAGAAGGAAACTATAAAGTAATAAAATTATTTGATTAGTAAATATGTCTCGGTTTCAATTTTCCATCTATCTCCTCTTTTCTCTCTCATGATTGCATAGCTTTTTATAGTTTGGTCGGGGATATCTGATTTTGAAATTATATTTACTGTAGAATATCCCACAGTCTTTGCTACTCGATTTATTGATTCAAAATCATGCAAAAATCTATGACCATAGTATGTATTCATCATTCGGTTTAAAAATAACGCAGGATCAAGCTCAACACCTGCTAATTTTTCATGTCCTTTTAAAAGAATTGGTTTTAGTTCCTTATTATAATATAAGGCATCAATCAAACGAGCTAAAGATGGAGTCATAATAATATGTTTTCCTCCTTTTTTCAATACTCTAAAAGACTCTTTTAGAAAGATTTGAAACTGCTTATAATAAAGATGTTCAATAACATGACATGAGTATATTAAATCAACTGAACTATGAGGAAAGGGTAATTTTTTGCCAATATTAATCGGTATCTTCCCGATTATATCGGTATTGAGAAAACCCTCTAATTTATCTTTTCCCCCTCCAAAATGGAGCTTAATCTCTTTATGAATTTTGAAATACTTTTTAATTCTAGATTTTCTCAAAAGTCTATTGTGAATATTTAGAATTTTTTTAATTCTAAGTTTTAAATCAAATAGGAAGTGATTGAAAAGTCCTTCATCACGTTTCATAATACAAAATATTTACTTTAAGAATTAAATTTTAGTTTTTAAAGAAACCAATTTAATGAATAATAAGAAAATGAAAACTTTATTAAACGCTTTTTTTCTCTCTTTTTCTTTTTTTCTTTCCTGCTAAATATAATATACAACATCCGGGGCATATTGACATAAATTTATGTTGCAACATATATTCTCGAAATCTCTGATATTTTTCTCCATTCCATATTTCTTCAAAACTCTGTTCATGCAGATTGCCCATGACAAGATCATAATACACATGGCAAGGAGCTAAATCTCCGGTGGCAGTAATATCAACCCCGAGCCAAGGTACTAAACAAGTATGATACTGATCGGTCATCTTACTCCATTCGGCTTTGAGATAAGCAGACAGATTTTCTTGAGAAAAGGTTGGAGGCAATAGCATGATCGTCTTTCCAAGCGAACTCAAATTTTTACTAACCTTTATCACCTGAGTTGCCAATTCATCCACATCCATTCCTTTGAATTCTTTGGGAGAACGCAATAATCCTCGCCAATATCTTTCGCTAGTAAGATCGAACTCGGACTTAAGAAATTGAGAATATAATTCCCCCATTTCAATTGTTAGAAAATTTTCCATTTGGATTGAGATTCTATCAATAGCCGAAAGATTAACTTCTTTAAGAAAGAATTGTTCTATTGAGAGATAATTTAAAGGAGTTATGGTATATATCACATCAATAAAAGGAGTACGGGTTCCAGTTCTTAATTTTTCTTGATAAAGGCTTTCAATACCCGTCATTGCTTTATCATAACTGCCCTTACCTCTTTGAATATCATTTATTTCCCGAGGTCCATCAATAGAAATCCTTACTGAATCAAAACCTGTTTTTACTAACATAGCTGCATGTTCTGATAACAATGTTCCATTAGTCGGAGTGTCTATAACAGACCCTAAACCTTTTACTTTAAGAATCAATTCTTCTAATTGAGGATACAAGAGAGGTTCTCCTCCAAAAAGACTATAAAAAGGTTTAGCAGGGGATAAATAATCTATTACTTTCTCCAATAATTCAAAATCAAGTGCTTCAGGTTTTCTCCCAATGTTAGCATTTGAATAAGTGCCAGTTTCACCCCAATAATAACACATTTTACACCGAAGATTACATGACTCTGTTAATTGGAGGGTTACGGCTCTAGGTAAATTACTAATTTTCTCAAATGGCATTCTAATTAACTCCTTTATCCACTATTTTCAATTTCTAAAAAAAGATTATTATATCTGAAATTGTAAGATAACCTTTATAATTTTTTATATCATTTGCAAATCTCATTATTACATATTTTTAGATTTTATTATTAATTTTAATACTTAGAATGGAAAATAAGTATAGAGTTCTTAACGTTCTTGTGGCAGGTCATGCGCAACATGGTAAATCTTCTTTGATTGAGGTTATTGTTGGCAAATTCCCAGACATTTTAGATTATGAGTTGGCACATGGGACTACTGTTAATCTTAAAGTAATTCAATTTTTATTAAAAAAATCAAATATTTTATTAAATTTCTTAGATAGTCCTGGACATGCCGATTTTAGGGGAGGTATTGCATTAGGGTTAGAATTTGCAGACCTTTTATTGCTTGTAATTTCTGGAAGTGAAGGATTTCAAGCAAGAACCTATTGGCTTTATGAAGAAGCGCTTAAAAAAAATCTTCCTATAATCATCGCAGCTACAAAAATGGATTTACCCTCCGCAAATACAAATAAAATCTATAAGGAATTAAATAAATTGGGTAATATATTAATTCCAGTTATTGAAACATCTTCTAAAAAGAATTTTGGTATTGAAGACTTAATTAAAAGAATTTCTCTCTATATCAAGAGTAGAGATAAACTTGAATCTGAACTTTCATTCATAGTACTGGGATATGAAGCCAAAAAAGGAATAGGAGAAGTTCTGAATGTGGGAATTCTCTCTGGAAAAATGGAATCAAAATGGATTACTGAGAAAGTTAAAATAAGATATATTTTCTCTCTAAAAGGCACTCCAATCAAAGATGCTTATGAAGGGGATATCGTCCAAATTTCCTTAAATATCAAATCAACTTTTGATTTGGGTGCAAAATATTTTAGAGGAAAATTCATTTCTCCTAAAATAGAGGGACTACTATCCGAGATTCAACCCCGAAAAGAATTTTATATTTCAATTGAAGATAAGGAAAAATTTAATATCGCACTTGATGCCTTAACAAATCTAAAAAAACTTATTCCTTCTTTTGATTTTTATGTGGAGAAAACAAATATTAATATATTAGTACAAGGGGATGTACAATTTGATTTTATAAAAGATCAGTTAGAAACATTAATAGAATTCAAAGTAATTGGTTCAAAAATAAAAGGAATTATCACCATTAACAAAATTAGTCAGGCTAAATATAAGTCTGCTTCGGTTAGAATAGTACCTAGATGTAGAAAAATTTTAACAGTTTCAAGAGAAAATCAACAACTACAAAAGTTATATGATATTCTTGGGGCATCTGCAGCGTATGAGGCCTTTAATATAGATGGTCTTCATGTTGATATTTATTCTGGAAAAAATGAAGATGATATCGCACAAGCCATCGCAAAAGCAATTGAAAAAATTAAACTAATTAAAATCGTACCACATCAAGATGTAATTATTAAAGTTGAGAATTATCATGATGTCTATTCTCTAATTGAAAAGTATGAAATAGAAGTGCTATATCAATCTCAAGCAGATGTTTTTTTTCTTCAAATTAAAAATGAAGATTTTGAAGAATTTTTTAATTCATTAATGAAAATTTCTAAAGGAAGGGCAGATATTAATTTATTTAGATTCGATCAAGGTGAAATAATCCTTTCAGTGGATCCTGGGACAAGACACTATGGTTTTTCATTGATTGAAAGAGGAGAACTCCCTTCTTTATGGTATGTTAATTTAAAACGAAGTATTGAAGATCAAAGAGCTCATAATGTTCTAAAAAAACAAGTTGCCAAGGAAATGGACCTATTCCTAAGAGAACGAAAAGAATTAATCAACAAAATTTTCATAGGAAACGGACCTGGAGCTAATTTTATCATCGATTTTTTTATTGAATATTTTGACATTCCCTGTGAAAACAATACATGTGTTATAACAGATCTAGGTTCCGCTAAAGATAGAGCTGAAACTATTAAAAATCAAAGAATCATTGATTTTTCACCTCCCGAAATTTATCTTATAGATGAATTTAAAACCACAAAAGAGGCATTGTTTCATTTACAGCAAGGAAAATTAGTAAGTGAAGTTCAGACAAAAGGATTTGTTGATCACGCAATTGCAGCATTGCTTATAGCGAAAAGAGGATTAAAAGGAGAATTTATTCAAATTAAAAAAAAACCTCTCAAGCAATTATTCGACTATATTATCGAAAACTATGCAGGATCTTATTCTTTTTCCAGCATTCATAATATTAATAGCTTGACTGATCTTAAACCAGGTATGTTTTTAAGGGTAAAAGATTCTTCAAAATTAGACACGAATCTTAAAGATGGCGAAATCGTCTCATTTTCAAGGTTTGGAACTAATTTCAAGAGTATTTTTGCGGAAACACTAACAGGTAATAAAATTATTATTAAATTTCAAGGGAATGTCAAGGTAAAAAAAGAATTTTTTGAAATTTTAACCCCTGTTAAACAAAAAAATTAAGGTATTTAAAATCAAGAAAAATTGATTATTTTTTATCCAGCATTATATTTAAAATAAATCCCATTATTTCTAGAGTTTTTTATCACGATTATCGATCTGTTCAATCCAATTTAAAATAACATCCAAAGCCAGTTTAAAATTATCCATTTGACAATGACTTGCTGCATTTTCTTGTTCCGTAAACAATCTCGCCGTAAGAGATCGAACATTTTTTAAAGCTTCAATTTGTTTATAAAACATTTCTAATGGAATAAAATGATCTTTAGTTCCTGCTAATAATAATACATCACAAGTTATTTTATCAGAAATATTCGCTGTGGAAAATAATCTTGCTTTTTTAATATATTCGAAAGGTGACTTCACTCCAAATACATACATACCCTGATTAACACCCCAGTTCACAAGTAAGTCTGATTTCATTCTTTTTTGCATAATTTTGTTGAAGAGGTCTACTTGATTAGAATCCAAAAGTTTTTCAGCCATTTCCCGTATTTTAGGACCTCCTGCATATAATAGGACTTGAAAAAAATCATATATCATTCCAAAAGCAATAACTTTCGAAATTCTTGGTTCAAATGCGGTCGCACGAAGACTTAAATATCCTCCTAATGAGATCCCTATTAATATAACATCGTTAAGTTTGAAGTGGTCCAAAACTGCTTTGACTGGCTTTTCCCATTCATGAGTCATGGCTAATTTATTTTTTTTCAAAGCCGCACCTTGACCAGGACCTTCAAATACTATCACTTCATAACCCATTTCATTAATATAAGAATAAGATTTATAAAACTCTTCTATAAGAGAATCATATCCACCAAAAATTACTACCGTTCCTTTAGCTTCATCATTCTTAAAATGATATCCTGGAAGATAAGAATTTTCATATGGTATTTTTACTTTTCTTCTTGTCAAATCTTCATAGACTTGATAAATTAAGTCAACAAATTTCTCATAAAGAATATGTTTGTCAGGATCATTTGGAGAAACGAAAAATTCAGCAGCTCTATAATATACGGCAGCGTTTAATATTCGATCCTCTGATAATGCATTATCGGCTAAAGCAATTAATTCTCGTTTCCAATCGTCAAAATCTTTTATTTTAGGTCCTAATTCTTTTACTTCTTCGAATAGTCCTCCATTAGTCACTAGTCTATTAAGTTGATAATTTATATTTGGATGTTTATGAAATTCATAATAACCTACTGGAAATTTATAATCTGATTTAGGCATCATTCTTTAACACTAATATTTTGGAAAATTTTTTATTAATAGTAATTATTTAGATGCTATACTTAAGTTTTTTTTGTATATCTTCACATTTAAAAAAAAGAAAAAATAATAAAGCTGAATAAAAGAAATTCAGCATTTAAATTTTTTAATTTTTAAACTTACAATTAATAAACCCAACCTAAAATGCCAAATGCTATTATATTCATTGTAATTGGGACTGCATAAATAATAGCTAAGGCAATTTTTTTATGTTTATCTTGATCCATACTAATAATCAAAACAGCACCCGCAAAGAAGAAGAAATAGCCAATAATAAATATCAACCATATCCCTGTAATAGAAAGATTCCACCATGGATATTCCCATACAAGATGACCGCCTATGTTTAATATGCATTCGATGAACACAGCAAATGCAGCAAATCCGATAGCCATTGCCCAGCGATTAGGTAATCCAAACATTTTTTTGTCTTTATCCTCATCTAGCATATTATAAAAGACAACACCTGCTATCAAAAACATAAAAATTATCTCAATATTCCAACCAACCGTTACACGGAATGCAGTATCACCTGGTGTTGTCCAAAATGCAGAGTGGTTTGTAATGGCAAAAACCCATCCATTCCATGTTTCGTTGAAAAAATCAAGTCCAAAAACCGTCAATCCTGAATATATAGCATTCCAGTCTCCTGATTCTCTAGCTTTTTTCATTTCATTGGCATAGAT
The DNA here is from genome assembly GCA_004524515.1 of Promethearchaeota archaeon. The sequence continues at coordinate 1,344 of SDNV01000071.1, read as the reverse complement.
ATACATTACAATAACCATAAGGGGTATCCAATACCATTTTAACATCGTCAGATCTCTTAAACCAAGAAATGCTTTTCTTGAAGCTTCAGTCATTAAAAACATTTTGATTTTACTCCTTTTTATTTTAGTTTAAACATTTAAATTGATATTAAATAAACTTAGTTTTATCAATATTTATATCTTTAATGTTTTTATGCGGTTCTTTGTGGTTTTCTAAATTATAATTTATTATTTACATCAAAAAATCCTATTTTTGTTTTTACTTAAATTTTTAAAAAAATTCTATTACTTCTTTTTTAGAACAAAATTCTTAATAAAAAGAGGAGACTAAGTTTGTCTGAATTCGAAGAAAAAGTAATGGAAATGTTAAAGAAAATAGATGGGAAACTTGATAAAATCTTAGAAATGGGAACTAAAGCCCCAATGGCTCAACCAAAACCTGCTACTGAAAGCGCACCTGCCCCTGCATCCACTCCTGCTCCTTCAACTGTAAAACCTTCTGCACTTGTTGAAAAGCAACAGGAAGAGGAGAAAATGAAGGAGAAACCCCCTGTTGAAGGAAGAAGAGTCTGCACGAAATGTGGCTCAACAGAATTTAACACTGTCGAGGATAAGACTAATGTACTTCATCAGATGGGTGGAATAAAAATTTATGCTAAAAAATATATTTGTAAGAGATGCGGTGCTGAATCTTAAGTTATAATCCTTAATACTTTAGACATCTATTAAATTTTACATATTTATTTTATTTTTTATCTCAAAGTAAGAAATATTTTATTAGTTTTAGGCAATTTTGAAGTTCGAAGTAAGAGTTTCGTAATTTTTTAACTCTTTTTTTTAAATAATAATATGGTTTTATTATTTATCCTAAAGAAAACTTAATGTTTTTATTAAACTAGTTTTATATATTTCTTTAGTTATATTTTTAATACCTACACGATTAAGAATTATAATTTTTGGAAATTAATATAAATCTATTTGAAAGAATTAACGGTGCGAATTGATTCCCCGCATAAGATTAAAAAGTTATACCCAATATGTAAAAAATTATTTATTGAATCATTTTTCATCGAGAAAAATACCCTATTCTGCTCAAATAGAAATTACATTAAGATGCAACGCACATTGCCCGTTCTGTACCGTTAATTATTTACCTGAATCTTATATAAATGATGAGATGACTACTGATCAGGTAAAATATTTAATTGATCAGTTAGCTGAAATCGGTATAAACACACTTTCTATTACAGGTGGGGAACCTACTTTAAGAAGAGATCTTCCTGAAATTGTATATTATATGGGGATTGAGCATAATTTCGTTAATGGAATTACTTCTAATGGTTT
>SDNV01000242.1 GCA_004524515.1 Promethearchaeota archaeon | reverse complement strand
TTGGTATCTTTGTCCATTAAAATTGTTTTGAGGATAAAATATGTCTCTATCAAAACTAGGTGATACTGTAGATCCAATAGGTTGATAGGGATATGGTTCAATATTTCTATAGGGAGTCGAGGAAAATGGAGATTTATGAGGTTGTAAGAGTGAGGGATTTTGATTTTGATAAAAAGGAGATTGATTTTGATTTTGCATACTATTACAATAAGGTGAATTTAATTGATTCTGATCGGTAATTTCCAATTCTTTTTTCTGTTTTTTGTTTATCCTTTTGTTATATATTATTTTCAGGCTAAAGAAAGAGTTTATCCCCTCTTCAATGTATTTCAATAAATCACTTAAATCAATCTCAATTTCTTGAAGATTTTTAGCAATTTCATTATCATAAAGATCTTTTTCTTGAAAGGATCTTGCTAATAAAATATAATCAATCACCTTAGATATTAGATTTGATGAAAGCGAGAATTCATATTTTCCGTAATCAAATTGAATAAAAAGTTTTTTAAACAGTTTACCTTTATCCGTTATGTTTATAAGGTCGTTGATAGGAGCTTTGAAAATTAATTCCTGTTTTCTTTTAATCACACCATATTCATGAACAAAAGATAAGTCGTAGTTTGTAATAAATAAAATTCCTTTATTTTTTTTTATGAATTTATTTTGGGAATCCATCCCATTTATAAGAATTGTATTGACGGCATAGATTGGTTTTTCATTTTCTGCTAGATTTAGGAACCGTTTATAAGGCAAAAATAATTTTTTTATTTTCTCTATAAATTTAAGATTTTTTTGAAATCCATCAAATTTTTCATAAATTTCCTGATTATTTTCTTCTATAAATTTCTTAATGGATTCATGGCTTCTAAATACATTTTCCAAAATATTTTCGATAATTCTAATATTAGAATTAGGTTGATTATAAATATCAAAAAAAAATTCCTTATTCAGAGCAAGATGACGAAAATGTGTATTAATTTTTTCTAATAATGTATCCTTTATATGAATAATCTGTTTAAAAAGAACTAATAATTCAGATTCCATCTTAGGATAATGATAACATTTTATGGGGGGACTTCTAGCCACACTAATATTATGTCTTAATATATATAGTTCATTGATGGCATCTCTCAAAGGATGGATGAACGAGCGAGTTTCTTTTATCAGTTCTAAGAATTTCTGCTCTAATTCCTCCTTTTTTTCATAAATATTAAGAATTTTATGTGAATGGCATTTTGGACAGGATTTTAAATGTTGAGATACTTTGTTTATATTCTCACTACTGCAGTCTTTACAAAGTTTCTTACCATTTAAATCAAGAAATTCAATATTTTTTGAATTACATTCCTGACATATAAAATAATCTACTCTTTCATCATGTAAGCAATCAGAGCAACAACTAGTTCCACACTCTTCGCAATAATAGGCTAATTTCACATGTTTCTGACAAAAACGGCATAATTGTAAATTTTTACTCGACATTTTTTACTCAAAATTAAACTAATTAAAAATATTATAAGAACAAATTAATCATGAATACTAGAATGAGATTTGATAAAAAAAGACAATATTATTTGAGTATTACCTATTAAATGCCTTTAAAAATACTTTTTAACCAATTTTTAAACAAGAGTCATAAATTCAAAATTTATTTTCCAAAATTAAATCTTATTTTAAAAAGGAATTTCGAGTTTAAATCAAAAATAAGTATTATATTTTTTATATCTACACTATTATTTAATAATCTTAATTCTCTGACCTAGAGCTTGTCCCGGAAGTCCTGCTTTTTTAAAATGAGCCCTCAACGCACCATTGTTTCCGTGAGCACGACTAAGAACCCCTTTTAATTCTTTTCCTGAAGGACTCATCCAAGATACGGTTCGACCAATTAGTTTATTAGCCTCTTTTTTTGTTTTTATGTTTGGGAAGACTATAATACAATGTTTATGGTGTATAGTATGCCGTCCTCTTTTATAATTAGATACAATGCCTTCCATACCGAGTATTTCAATTTTATTAGTTGACATGTTAAGTAGAATAATTTACTATTCGTTTTAAGTAAATAAAAAAACATTTTAAAAAATAAAAAATTTTGGATTTGAGATATTTGGTATACATTAAGATTAATATTAAAATTAAGTAGAAGTAATATCTTCTTTTTATAAGGATTATCTTATCACAAGTATTTTTTTTTCTTTAAAATTATTAGAGACAGGATTCCAATTATTATGAATAATAAATAAAAATTTCCCGATGAAATAATTTGTTCTCCAAAATCAATATCAAGATCATCCTCCTCTTCTTCTGTTATTATAGTCGCACTCCAATGGAATAAATAAGTTTGATTATCATTACTCCCAATCGTAATATAATCACCATTTGAGGAAATTGCTACGGAATTCACCCTACCTAAAGTAGTATAGCTCCAAATTGGATTATTATTTGATTTATCAAATAAATAAGTTTTATTATCTTCACTGCCTACTAAGATATGTTTTCCTGTTGAGGAAATAGCAACAGAAAGGACAGGTCCACCAACCTTATAAGTCCATAATGGTGAAGAATGTGATTTTTCAAAAAAATATGTCATATTATTAGTGTCACCAGCAATAATATATTCCCCATTTGAAGATATACTCACCATTTCAATAGTCTCGCCTGTAAAGTAACTCCATTCTGGAAATGGATAATTTCTACGGTCAAATAAAAATATATAACCATCTTTAGTCCCTGCTACTACAAAATTTCCATCTGATGAGATTGCTACAGAATTAATGTTATCTGATGCTGTAAATATCCATGAAGTTTCATTAGACATCCTGTAAAATAAATAAAGTTTATGATTTGCACTTCCAGATACTATATAATTACCATCTGAAGAAATTGCCACTGTATTTATCTCATCACTAGATGTAAAATTCCATATTGGTGTAGAACTGTCATTTTTATGAAAAGAAATCTGTTTATCATTACATCCTGCTACAATATATTCTCCATCTGAAGAAAGTGCTACTTGGGTTATCACATCTCCCATAGTATAATTCCATAATGGAGCGGATTTAGAGCGATTAAACAAATAAATATGATTATCATAACTTCCTGTTATAATGTAATTCCCATCAGAAGATATCGAAACGGTATTAACATTATTTTCAGTGGAATATTTCCAAATTGGTATTTTTGTTATAGATCCTGTATTGTTAAATAGGTAAGTATTATTATCATCACTACCAGCTACAATATAATTTCCATCTGATGAGATTGCGACAGAATTGACGTTACCTCCGGTGGTAAAATTCCAGATTAAAGCGGTGGAGGAGGGTAAGGGAAAATCACTGCTTAAATTTACTGTATTTTGATTCTTTGATATAATA
>SDNV01000241.1 GCA_004524515.1 Promethearchaeota archaeon | reverse complement strand
TCGTACCGATAGTAAATTGTCCCCATACGATTTGATCATGAGATATGGCCCGATTGCTTGAAATCATCGTAATATGGGGCCAATTTCGTGGATCAACTGTTGCAATTAATTTAACCATAATATCCGGCTGTGTGAACTTAATTATTTCCTCTGATAATTCGGAAGTCCACAAAGGTAATTCTTCCTTTTGTTCCATCATTTATCCACCCTTATGATTTTTAGAACATAATATTATTTATTTTTTTTTATTTTCATATATTAATTCGATTTATGCTCCTCTTTCTTGGTTAAACCTGACCACTGAACATTTTTTACCCCTGTTCCTTTTGCTATTTCATAGATCTTTTCCATCTCATCCTTCGTCATTAAAGGTTCGTCTTTAAGTACCCAATCTAAATCCAATCTGGAATATTTATCTACGCACAAACGATTGAAACTAAGTAAATCCCAACGTTCGGGGATATTATTTAATTTATTAACTATAAAATTCCCAATTCCTCTGATATTGTCATCAATAGCAGTGTAATGGGGTATGATTGGAGTTCGTATCCATATTTTTTTATTATTACTTTTCACATAATTAGACATCCAAATGGCGTTTTCCAATATAGTCTCGTTAGGAACTCCTGTGAATTCTTTGTGACGATTCGAATCTATTTCCTTAATATCTAAAAGAATCAAATCCACATAGGGTAAAATTTTTTCATAAATCTCTCTTGAGGCATATCCACAGGTATCTAAGGCTGTGGAAATCCCTTCTCCTTTACATTTTTTTAAAAATTCTAAAAGAAAATCAGTTTGTGTTGTTGGTTCACCACCAGAGACTGTAATCCCTCCTTTTGATTTAACATAATAAGCTTTATCTTTCCGGATTTCATGAAATAGGTCATTTAAATTCCACCATTTACCTAACATGTGTAATGCCGTACTTGGACATGCTTCTTCGCACTCCCCACAACTTATACACTTATCTCGATCGATATGAAGGCCATCTTCTTCAAACTTAAGAGCGCTTTGCTTACACGTTTCTATGCAAGTACCACATCCGATACATTTATGCTTGAACCATTCTAACTGAGGTTTTTTAAGGATAGATTCTGGATTATGGCACCAAATACATTTTAATGGACATTGCTTAAAAAATACTGTGGTGCGAATTCCTGGTCCATCTTCGGTAGACATCTTCTGTATTTCGAAAACTAATCCATTTGCTTCGGTCAAGTTCACTCCTCAAGAAAAGAACTATATCTTACTATTTTAAATGATTGACATATCTTTAATTTAATCGTTTAAAACAATCATAAAACTCTTTTATTAGGTTTGCTAAATTAATCCAATTTTATTGTAAAAGGGAAAATAGAATTATTTAATATTTGGTAGTTTGATCATAAGAGTTTCAATCTCTTTCATCAATAACTTTTTCGGATTTTTTAGTTTTAAATATATATGAGGTGGTTTTCCGCTATTATCCTCAATCCAATAATTTTTTCCAAATTCATTTTCATCAAGAATTATTCTATAGCCTCGTAATTCTTCAAAATAAGGATTAGCTCCCCGAACACCATATAATACTGTTATGTGATCCCAGCTATAATGCCCTTTATTTTCTTTCCTTAAATAAATCTCATAGCATTTTCGTACAGGATTCGATGGAGGCGTTTTAATTGAAAGAGATTTTCCCGTTAAAATTTGAGTGCCATTAATCTGCACTATAAGTTCAGTAGGCCAGTTATTGATAACTCTTTTTGCTGCCTCCCAATCCATCCGCCAATTAAATTGAGCATAACAAGAAGGAAATTTGCCCATACCCATGGTAACTAATTTTTTAACTTTTTTTTTGATTAGTTGCTCTCCTGAGAGTGGACTTATTTCATCTGAAACTGAATCTAAAAGTTTACTCAACACGGTAAGAAAGCCAACAGCTATTATTACTACGGAATGATCTTCCGATTCAGAAAGCAAATGACGATATAGTAAAACAGGATCCCAGTATTTTTCTCTACTTATTTTATCAGTATTGAATTCATGTGCTACTTTTTCAATATATAAATCTCTAAATGTAGAAACGTTCTGTCTATTTTTTCGATAATCCTGGTATTTCTTCCCATTTTCATAATCCTCCTCATATAATAATCCAACTGGAATATCAGCTCGTCCATAGTACTTATTTATTGCAACAACACAATCAGCTGATGCTTTTAAAGGAACATCGCATATAATACCAACGATATTGACCTCACCGAGATCCATTAATGCATGGAGTACCGCAAGAGCGCCCACATCATCACAATCAGAATCCATATCCGTATCAAATATTACTGAAACGTGTTTAGCTTTGCTCTTATTCATGAATTTCACTCTTTATGATAGACTATATTTGTATATTTAATATTTTAGAAAAAGTACACTGAGTTATAAGACTTTAAACCCATACTTTATTCACCTATGTTGGAAAATTCTAAATCATATATTTATTTTTTTTTTGACTTCTTGGCATTTAGGACAAAAAAGAATAAAATAACTGCAAAAATTTCAAATATATATATATCAATAGAATAATAATAACTAAAGTTATCAACAATAGACATAACCTTAAGGAGAAAATTAATAATGAGCGATTCAGAAAATATAACGAAAAATTCAAAGAAAAAGCTTTTATCTGAACATAAAAACTTCCGCTATACGATATTTGGGATGATATATCTACACCAAGGATTCATAGAAGTTTTCATGTATATTTACATGGCATTATATCTTTTGAGTTTTGGTGTGAGTATTTTATATATTGGATTGAGTATTGCCATAGGAAATGCACCATGGATCGTAAAACCCTTATATGGAATAATATCTGATCGAAAAGGATTTGGGAAGTGGGGGAGAAGAATTCCATATATGCTCGTAGGAAGTTTTTTTAGTGCTATTCTTTTCTTTATGTTAATTCCTGTAAATCCATTTTCCGCATGGGTGATATTTGTTTCTATTATTGCCGCTGCCAATTTTTTTAACGCGTTTTGTGATACCGCAACAGATGGATTAATCGTCGATACTACAGATCCCGAAAAACGAGGTACAGCACAAAGTATATGTTGGGGTTCTAAATTCACAGGATATGTTACAGCGGCTATTTTAGTGGGTTTTATGATTGAAATTTTTGGATGGGGGCTCTATTTTGTTTTCATGGGTTTTTTTTTGCTCATTCCTATACCATTATTGCTAATATCACAAGAACCTCGTTTCAATGTTCCAGAAAAATTTCCTACGCAAGATTTAAAGGACACTTTCAAGCAAAAATTAGTATGGCTTGTTTTAACATTCTTTATTGTCTCTGGAATGGGACTTTATATCATATTATCAATGCTTCCTCTATTTCTATCTTTGGAACTTA
>SDNV01000240.1 GCA_004524515.1 Promethearchaeota archaeon | reverse complement strand
TTCCTAAAATATATTGGAGATATAATGTTAGTATGGGTCTTGATATGGGAGATTATGAAATTAGCTCAGCTGAAATAGATGCTAAAATAAATGCAAGTGTTCATGCAAATTTTGATGTTGAAGGTGATATTTTTGCTGAAGGAGGGGATGCTATAGAAAGTCGAGATCTATTCGATTCAATTTATTATTCAATTGAAGTCTCAGATATGAATCTTTCTCCTTTAAATACATATTTAATAGCTGAAAATAGAACAACTAATTTAGGAGATGATGTAGCACCCACATATTTAAGTATAGCAGAAACTTCTCTAACTTTTAGCGACCCAAAAGATATAGCATTTTATATAGAGAGAGTTTTACAAGCAGATCCAGGTCATGATAATTTCACAATTTTATTAGGGATAAGTATAGTTTGTGCAGATAATAGCGACCAAGGAGATATTGATGAAGTTTACGAAGCTCGATTCAAATCTCTTAATTTAACGTTCTCTTATCAAAAAAGAATAGATAAAACAAGTGGACTATTATGGAATCAAGAAGGAACTATGATTAATTATACTAATGTGCAGGTTTTAGGAGCTGTAGTAAATTTTGACTTTAAAATTGATTCTGATTGGAATGATACAACTTCTTCTCAATTTTCTGAGTTTAGAATTTATATTAATAATAAATTACAAGTTAATTACCCAAATGTAAAATTTACATCTTATAATTATTCTCAACACAGTGGCAATTTTATTGAAGCGCGATCCGGAGGTTATGATGTTAAAAATTTGATCCCTCTTGAGGAAAATATTACTCTTTCAATTGAAGCATATATTGGAGATGATTTTAATTTAATTCAGCCTGTAAATATCTCGATTGATAATGTTTATTTTGTCATATCTTATAAAGTAATTCTACCAGATCCCCCTTTAGGGCTTCCTACGGCTGAGGAAAGTAAAAAGGGTAAGGATACTGTAACAGAAGCACCTTGGTTATTTTTAATCTTCGCAATAGCTACTATCGTCGGAGCTGCATGTCTAGGAACTTATCTTGTTGCTTATCAATTATATTTCAAGTATCCAAAGCCAGTAAGAAAAGTTCGCAAATATCGAAAGACATTGAAAAAGAGAAAAGCACCGAGTGTGGATATTACTAGTCGTGAAAATGGTTTCAATGATAAATTTAAAGATAAAGTTAAATCTATTAAAGAAGAATTGAAAATCGGTCCTAAGGAAACGGTTCCTAAGAAGGAAGGAATAAAAAAAACACCCTCTATTGATTCTATTAAAAAATCTTCAAAAACAGATAAAGGTGAATAATTTATCATAATTCCTAAAAATAAGAAAATAGCTCGAAAACTGAGAAAAACCTTTATTCTATTTATATTCGTATTCAATATGTTTATGTTTAATTTTTCAATAAACCTAACTACTAATGAAAACCAAATAAAAAATTATAATTCAGAAAAAGAAGGAATTCAGATTAATCCTAAATCTTCAACAATGGAGTACTTTACAGATATACCTTGGCTTAAAAATTCTAATTTTTCATCTCCGATAATAGATCCTTGGTATAATACAACTAAAGGAGATTCTACAGATATAAGAGCTAGTGTAAGTAAAGGTCAGGTAGATTATCTGGTAATCGGTAATGAGGGAAGAAAGGAGATTTCCAATGTATTTACCGATCCTACAAAATGGACTGATTTTAATAAATCTATTTATGATAATGTCCCAAATGGTGGACATAGAGTCACTACCAATGGAGTTAATTGTACTCATTATTGGGGAGATCCTACAGCTAATCAGATTCCTAAAATATATTGGAGATATAATGTTAGTATGGGCCTTGATATGTCAGATTATGAAATTACTTCAGCTTCCATTCAATCAGTGTTAAATGCGACTGTAGATAGAAATGTTGATGTAGCGGGAGATACTGTGGCAGCTTATGCGGGAGATGATCCTGAAATTGGATCTAATAGAGCGCTCAACCAATATCCCCCTTATGATTACGTACATTTTACAGTAGAACTTTCTGATATGAATATTTCAAAAGATAATACATATATTATAGCAGAAAATAAAACTAATCAATTAGGGAGATATGAAGGTGCCGATGTTAGAAAAATAGAAAGAGAGATTAATCCAAAAAAAGAGGAGGATATTATGTTTTATTTAGAAAGGGTTTTAGAAGCGGACACTGATGGTCATGATAATTTTACAATAGTTCTTGGTATTTCACCAAATAGTTTTGATAACCAGAACCCCAATTTTGATTATGATTATTTTAATGATTTGAGAATTAAAGAAGTTAATTTAACGTTTACTTATAAAAAAAAGATAGATTTTGGTACAGCCCTCGCTTGGAATCAAGTTGGAGAGATGATAAATTATACAAGTGTACAAGTGACTGATGCACAATTAAATTTTGAATATAAAATTGATAAAAATTGGACAGAGACAACAAATTTCTTAGCTGAAAACTCCGAATTCAGGATTTTAATAAATGGGAATCATCAAGAAAAATATCCGACAACTAAATTAAGTAGGGCTAATGAATCTTTCCAAATTGCGAGAGAAGAACCATATGAATTACCCAATTTAATTCCTTTAGAGGAAAATATTACTGTATCAATCGAAGTATTTATTGGGGATGATTTTCAATTAGATCAATCGATAAATATCTCAATAGACAACGTATATTTAAATATATCGTATATAGTTTTTACCCCTACTCCGCAAGGGGGTGTTCCCCCTCCTGGTGGTGGAGGTAATGGTGGTAAAGATATTGTTAAAGAGGAACCTTGGACAAATCTCTTAATATTAATTGCAGCTATAGCTGGAGCGATAGGTGTAGGAACTTATCTTGTTGCTTATCAATTATTTTTGAAATATCCAAAGCCAGTAAGAAAAGTTCGAAAATATCGGAAAACATTGAAAAAGAAAAAAGCGCCAAGCGTGGATATTACCAGTCGTGAGAATGCTTTCAATGATAAATTTAAAGAACTCACATTAATAGCACCGAGTTTGGTAATACCAGCAAAAACAATAAAGAAACCTATTGCACCTGATAAAAAACCCTCTGAGAAAAAAGTTAAAAAACCCACCGAGAAAAAAGTTAAAAAACCCTCCGAGAAAAAGACTAATAAACCCTCAAAAATAAAATAAAGAATCCGACGAGGTAAAAAAGTAGCAAATTATCTGAAGAATCGCCGAAATAATAAGAAAAAATTAACAGATGATGCAATAAAATAAAGATTTAGTACAAAAATTTCCTTTTTTTTAAAAATTTGTCTTAAAAATGCATTTAAGATCTATTTATAATAGATATAAATATTAATTTAGCGTTAGTTACATAACTTCGAAAAATAAAATTAATTCATAAAAAAAAGTTAAGTGAATAAAATTGCCACGTAAAAATAAAAAAGAGGAAGA
>SDNV01000239.1 GCA_004524515.1 Promethearchaeota archaeon | reverse complement strand
TTAAATTCCAAATTGTTGATATGCCTTCTATCATGAAAGGCGCATCTTCAGGAGTAGCCAACGGGAAAGAAATATTATCTCAAATAAGATCTTGCGATATAACACTAATTTGTGTTGATCTTTCAAGGAATATAAAACAACAAATCTCACTTCTTTTAAAAGAATTTGATGATTCAAACATTAGAGTTAATAAACCCCCTCCACCGATTACGATTGAAAAAACAGGTTCAAATAAAATTCAAGTATTTTACTTGACAAAAGAAGCAAAAAGGAATAAAAATTTATTAGAGTTAACTGAAAGAATCCGAGAGATTGTATATGAAGGTGGAGTAAGAAATGCGATTATAAAAATTTTTGGGCAAATTTCTTTAGACCAAATCGTCGATGCTATGAATCCTTCGGTAGTTTATAAAAAAGTGGGGATCATAGGTACAAAGGGCGATCTACCTAATACCGAAGGAGTATTCGAAGAATTGAAAGCGAAATATTCTCATGAATTTCCCTTGATATTAGGAAGTAGTGTTAAAAAAGAGGAAATCACTCCTGAATCTCATTTTGGGAAAACTATTTTAAAATTTCTAAACAAAATTAAAATTTTTACCTCTCATAAGGGCGAAGTAGCCCAGAAACCTCTAATAATGGACAGAGGAATTAAAGTGAGAGATGTGGCTATACGAATACATCGAAGTTTTTATGAAAAATTTGATTATGCTGTTATAATACGAAAAGGTGCTCGTCATAAGCGTAAAAAAGTTGGTTTAGATTATGACATGCAAGAAAATGATATTATTGAAATATTTACAAAATAAAATCATTTTAAAGGCAAATTTTTAGATTTTAATTCTTAATCTTCTCTATTAATTTTGGGATTGTATTTAATTGCTTCTCATTTTCGGGCTTGATGTCATCTAATCCTTTCGCGATATTTAAAATGCTTTCTAATGAATATATAAGACTTTCTAAATAATCAATGAGGTCTCCTTTAAATACCATTATACTATATACTTCAAGTAAATATGAGCTAATCGCCTCTACGGAAAATCTGTCTTCAGTTCTTAATTTCAAGATCATTTTTTCTAAATTAATTCTTCCACAATCACAATAAGGATTATCTTTACAAGTACAATTGAAAATTTCAGTCGTCCACTTGATAATCAAATCAATAAAATCTTCGGAAAATTTTTTTCGTTTTCTCACGTATTCTGCGTTCATTAAACTTAACACGCTTGGGCTAAAGAAGGTATTCGAAAAATACTTCATATTTACATTTTTCGACAAATCGGCAACTACTTTCTTAGATAAATAGACGTTTTTTAATGGGTTTAATTCAAGCACGGTATTATAAACAGCGTTATCTTCTGTTTTTAATTTACTAGCAATTTCTAAACCTTGATCAACCGTGAGAAAAGATTTAGCAATGGCGATTCCCAAACGAGTAGAAGTCAGTTTATGATTTTCATCTCTAATTAATTTTTGTTGAATTAACTTGGCTACAAAAGACTCAATTTCATAATCTCCATTGATTAAAGAGTTGTAAAAACTGTATAAACTTGAAATTTCCACCCCTTCTTCAAATGCCGATATGAAGGCTAAGAATTCAGTAAGAGATCGATCTCCATCTGGTTCAAGTTGGAAGTCTTTTATCCTTCCATTTAATAAGGAAATTGCTATGTTTTCTTCTGTTATTTTCATCTTAGGATTATATATCTTTCCTGGTTCTACTAAAAGATAGGCAAGACCTTTTTCATGTTTTTTCAACCTCCCTGCCCTACCAATCATTTGCTCAAACTCTGCAACGGTTAAAATTTTTATTCCCATCCCCAAAGACTCAAATATAACTTGCTTCGCTGGAAAATCCACGCCTGCTGCTAAAGCTGCAGTGGCCACTACAGCAGATATTTTTTGATTTTTAAAATCAATTTCAATTTCTTTTCTTTCTTCACTTGTTAACCCGGAATGGTATGCGCGAGTCTTAATGTTCCTATTTAGAAGATACTCAGAAAGAGATTCACATTTTTTTCTTGTATTTGTAAAAATGATACTTTGGCCTCTAAATTGAAATTTTGAAACACTGGAAAATGACTTTTTTACGAGAGATGCGATATACCTATGCTTAATCGTTTCGTTCAGACATAGGATTAGATGCCTTTCAATGGGCACTGGACGATTATTATACCTTATCAAAATGCATCCTAACTTTTTTGCTAGTATCTCTGGTGCTCCAATTGTTGCACTTAAATATAGAAACTGAGCTTTTGGATATAAGAATTTTAAACGAGAAATTAATCCATCTAAAATGAAACCTCTCTCAACATCAATTAAAGTCTGAATTTCATCAATTATAATCGTTCCGATTGGTCCTAATTTATCTTTATTACCGCTACGGATAATATAATCTATTGCTTCATACGTAGCTACAACAATATCCGCATTATATAGCTCCTCAAGGTTATCTTCCTCAAGTTTATCTAAAATTGATTCTCCAACCTTCTTAATAATTTTAAAATTAAGAGGTTTGTATTTTTTTTCAAACTCTTCGGTCCTTACATTAGCTAAGGCTACTATTGGAACTAAATAGAGCATTTTTAATTTTTCGCGAAAGATCCTTGTTATACCAGCTAATTCTCCCACAAGAGTTTTGCCTGCCGATGTTGGTGCCATTATTAATTGACTAATATAACTGTCAATCAGACCTTTGTCAATGGATAAAGCTTGTATAGGGAGTAAGGTATTTATATTCTGCGCTTTTAAAAGATCTCTAAATGTGGGATCAATTTTTAACTCCTCTAATCTAAAATTCATGTATTTTTTACTAATTGGAGGATTTTCTTCGATATCATATAGTGTTAAGTCTGGATTTTTGATTGGATCGAAATTTGTTTTGATAGAATTGAGCACTTTCAACACATTTCTAAACTTTAGAATCATGTGCTTAAAAAAATTTTTCAATTTTGGATTGATTTTCTCCTTAGAAAGCAGCCCGTTTTGCCTTGCTTCCTTCAATATCAATTCCAAAGCACAATCAGCGCAAATAATCTTCTGATTATATGATTGAATTTGTTGCTTCTTGCTTAAAATTTTAAAAATTTGATTATCCAAGCATGAATGACAGAAAGTTAATTCAATCATCTTTTGTTCATCCAATTGGAAATTATGGAGCATTGTCCTCACCGGTTCAAATTCCGTTTGCTCGGGTTGATTTGAAAAGGCTACGAATTTATTCTTCTCACTTAAAATAAATTTTTTAAATAAGCGAGGATCAATTGCTTTGGTAGTTCCCTCACTCGTATTCTTTAAGAAAGATAGAGGGCGAATCTTATTTTTAAAATCTAAACCAAATGTAACATTTCCCTTAAAAAATGGTTTATTAATATAAGAAAATTTGAAATTCTTTTCCTTAAACGCTCTGAGATAAAAAAAATTGACATCATAATTCAATTCTTTA
>SDNV01000238.1 GCA_004524515.1 Promethearchaeota archaeon | reverse complement strand
TGGATTTCTTTATTTCAAACCATTGGTTTATTTTTCACAGGATCTTTGGCTATTTCTACGATGACTTCGGTATTTGTTTTTGTTACCTTATTCTTTGGAGTTATTGGTTATTTTACTCGGTTTTGGGGAAGGAAGATAAAATATAAAGCCATTGATATCTATTTTTCCGCTTATTTAATTGCCGCAATCGGAATAAATGTTCTAATTAATTTTTTAATAGTCCATTCTGATAAATTGGTTGAAGTTTTTAACTTTTGGGCTATAACATCTCAAATTATTCCTAATTATCTTCTATTTTCTTGGGCAGCAATTATAGAGGAAATTACTATGATTATCTTTACCACTTATTATTTTATCTCTAGAAAAAATGACTTCATAGTAAATCTCAAAATTTCAAAAGTAACCCAATGTGGCCAAAAATTTGACCCCATTCCTCTCTTTAATTTCCTCAAGAATAAAAATCCTGAGATTCGTAATCACGCTAAAAATACAATTATTTTAATGTTTGAACGATTAACTATTCGTTCTGAAATAGACCTTAATAATTGGAAATATAAATACTTACTTTTAGATGGATTATCTGATTCTAATGAGGAGATGAGAAATGTATGTTCTCAAATTTTAAATCAGTTAACTCGGGACGCACCTAATTTGATCTTTCCATGGTTAATTGAAGTGTTAGAATCACCGAATTATACTAAAACTCTAAAAATAGTAAATATAATGCTTAATATAAATAACGAACTCTTAAATGTTAATTCAAGAGCAAAAATTCTTAATTTGATTCGCGATTCAGAATGGAGATTTAAATTAATAGGTATAAAACTCGCATTAAAATTAAAATTATTTAGAGAGGGAGTAATATCCTCTCATGAGATACTTGATCTATTAGAAGATCCAAATGAAAAAGTCCAACTTGAGCTTCTGAATATTATACCAAACTTACCATATGAAATTCCCGCTGAGATTATATTAAAAAAAATAAATCATCCAAATATGCAAATCAGAGCTAAGGCAATAAGCAATTTATCAAGGATCAAAACTAAATTTATTGATGCAGATTTGATTCAAACTTTAATTCCTTATATGAAAGATCCATCGAGCTCAGTTAGAGCATCAATTTATACTCTATTCTCTAAAATAGGGAACTTTAAGAAAAATTCAATTAATATCTCGCCGTTTCTTGATGCGTTAATTGATGCGGACAAATCTGTGAGAGAAGCATCAGTTTCAGTTCTAAATAAATTTTTTGAGGAAAATCCAAAATCTATTCATCTTGAAACAATTATAAACAAGTTAGATAAGAATCATCCGGCTATTAGTATGAGTATTTTGAAATTATTAGGAGATTTTTGGTCAATTGATCGTAAAGAAATTTTGTCAAATCTTCTAAAATTCATAAAACTTGAGAATGAAGAAATAAAAGAAACAGTTTCGAATATTTTAGTTGAAAAATTTGAACAGTCACCCGATTTGATTTTTCAAAATTTAATCTCGATTAAGGATAATTCCAAATTTCTCTCAAAAGGGATTATTTCGAGTACCATAATAAGAATCGCTAAGAATAACCCCGATGATATTTATGAAAGATTAATAACATCTATAGATTCGGAAAATGAGACTATTAAGCTAAACATCATCAATTGCCTTGATGGTATGCATGACAAATATGATCAACGTATTGATGTTGATCTATTATTCAAAATTTTTCAAGAGGAAACTAATGTAAATATAAAGAAAAATATATTACAGCTATTATCAAAAATAGCTAAAAGCGCTCCTGAGTCATTTAAATCAATAATTGATATCCTTTTTAAGATGGTGAGCAAGCAAGAGTCATCTCTTAAGGTTCCTCTCATTAAAATAATCATGATTCTCACAGAGAAACAACCGGAGGCTATTCCATTAGATCCAATTTTAGAATTATACTCTGATAATGATTCATTTATTAGAGAAACAACAGTAAAAATATTAGGTTTTATTGGGCATAAATTCCCTACCCGAATATGTGAATTTCTAATTAATCACGCATTAGATGATGCAGAATGGAATGTTAGAGAAGCTAGCATATCCAGTATTGGAAAAATTGTTAAATATATTGAGATTAAGGGACAAATCATCAAGAAATTGGTCATTTTACTGGATGATAAAAATAATTGGGTTCGGCGATCATCGATGAACCTTTTATCATCAATAAAAGATGTAAAATCCTCACAGATTCCTTTTGGAAAATTATTGAATAATTTAAAGGATGAAGATCCAATAGTTAGAGAAGGAGCGGTTAATTTATTAAAAATTTATGGAGTTGACAACATAACCGAGACATTTGATTATTTCATTAACCTTTTTGGGGATCAGTCCAATGAAGTAAGAAGATCAGCGGTAAATGCTATGGTTGAAATTATTAAAAATACGGGAATTGAAGAAATTCTTTCGAAAATGTTAAAACAACTAACTGATGAGACTTCAATTGAAACTCAACAATCGATTGCATTAATCTTAGGGAGAACTGTAAAATATGAAGACAAAAGTATTAAGGACAGAGTAATTTCCTTATTAAAAGTCCGATGTGAAATGTCTCAAGATCCAATTATTTGTGAAGCATTAGTAAAACTAAAGGAAAATTAAACCTGTACTTAATTTCTTTCATTATTCATAACGAATAATCACTAAATTTATCCGGTCTTAATACTTTTTTCCAAGAAATATTATTTTCTGCTTAATAAGCTTAAATCGTTAATATAACGAATTAAAAAGCTATAAAAAATAACTTTGGTATGTAAAGTTCAATTAAAGGTGAAAATATTTGGCATCTCCCGCATCGAGCCCTAGTGTGCCTATTCATAAAACCCAAAGATTTGAAGACTTTTATCGTCTATTTGAGGACAAACCTGGTATCTATAAGTACCAAGAGCAAATTAACGATATTATCTCGAAAAATGGCGATAGCTTAATAATCTTTTATGAGGATCTTCTTGCTTTTGATTCACAATTAGCTGAAATGCTCAAGAAAGATCCTGAATCGTTAATTGAAGAAGCAATTAATGCCTTCAAAAATACCTTGAAATTTCAAGGATCCAAACCTATTGATAAGGATTACTTTGTTAGGATCTCAACTATCGATGAAAAAAGTCCATTAACTATCCCTTTAAGGGGTTTAAGAGCAAAACATATTGATACTTTAGTTTCTTTTAAGGGAATTTTAATTAGGAGCTCTCCTATACGTCCAAAACTAATTGATGCAACTTTCGAATGTTTAGTATGTAAAACTCAATTTAACGTCACTCAACTCACCTCCCGAATTAAATGGCCGAAGTTTTGTATAAAAAAAAGTTGTAAAGCAAAAGCCCAATCTGACTTTCGGTTGATTTCGAAACACTCTACCTTTATTGATTGGCAAAGTGTAACTATCCAAGAAATCCCAGAAGATTTACCTCCAGGAAGAATT
>SDNV01000237.1 GCA_004524515.1 Promethearchaeota archaeon | reverse complement strand
ATTGTAATAATATTTGTGAAAAATTAGAATTAATATAATATTCACGTAATATCATTCTTTTTATTAGACTAAGAAGGGAATGGTTTCAAAGAAAAGTCATGATCCCTTTTTGGGTCAAATATTTTACTTGTTTTTAGTCCATTAACTAATAAAATAGAAGGTAATTCATAAGGAAAACGATTAGAAAATGTCAGGGTATAGGCGCCAACATTTGTGATTAATACTTTATCCCCGATTTCAATATCATCATTAAAAAAGTAATTTTTTGCAAGCACATCTTGATCTGTTGGGATGATACCGGCGATTGAAGTCTTATATTTATGAGGATGATCTATTTTGGAGGCATTATAAAATCTAAAAGAACTTCGAGAAAATTTTGGACAGATATTGTTTCCTATATTCAAAAAAATCCATCTATCTTCTGTTTTATTTACGATTTCTGCGATAAAAATTCCGGCATCACCTACTAAGAATCTTCCTGGCTCAAAATAAATCTTCTCATATTCTATTCCTTCATCATAAAGGATTTTATATAATCTAGAGAGTATTAATTCTAGTTGCGATTTAGGCATGATTGCCGCCTCTGGAAATCCGCCCCCAAAATTTATGTTTTTAATCTCAACATCAGAATTATATAATTTATTGAAAGCTTTTATTAATATCTCTGCATTTTTAGTAAATTGATTAACACTATTCATCTGAGTTGAATAATGGGATAAAATAGTTCTAAATTGGATATTAGTACATTTTTTCTGATATAATCTAATTTGATTTAATTCATGGCCTAATAATTTTGTACCAAGTCTTGTATCATATTTCTGTGAGTTAATTCTTAAACATAAATTTTGGATCTTATTATGGTTCTTAGCGATCTCATTTATCCTTTCGATATCCTTTATGGTATATACAACAATTTCTTCAATATTATTAATAATGCATTGTTCGATGAATTTATTATCTAAGTAAGGTCCTCCAGCGATAATTTTATTTGGGGGATATCCTAAACTTATAGCCAAGTCCAACTCGGGTAAGCTTACGATTTCAGCCCCAATTCCTTCAGATTTAATTATTTTACATATATCATATAAATAATTTGCTTTAAAGGAATAAAATATCGAAGGATCCTTAAAGATTCTCTCAGCAGCACTTTTAAAAGTTCTAATATTATCCCTAATCCTTGCTTCAAGAAAAATAAGAAGTGGAGTCTTACTAAATTTCAAAATCTTTTCTACTTCAATATTATCGAAATATACTATGTTTCCTTGTTTTCTTATATATCGATTTCCAGAAATATGTTTCATTTTCATTCACCTCTTTTCTAATTCAGTATAAATTTCGTAAGTTTTTTCGACAATTTTCTCCCAAGTATAATTCTGTGATACTTTTTCTTTCCCTGCTGCTCCGAGCTTGTTTCTTAATCTTTTATTTTTTAATAAAGTAATTACTGCGTCACAAATTTCTTTTGTATCGTTGAATTTTACAAGCAATCCATCTACTTCATCTCTTATTACCTCAGGTGTCGCTCCAATGCGCGCTCCTATAACTGGTTTGCCCGAAGCCCATGCTTCCAGGAATGAGATTCCAAAGGCATCACTTCGGCTGGGCATTAAGAAAATCTCACAGTTTCTAAAAGCGGATATCTTTTTCCTATCCAAATAACCAGTTAAATTATCGGGAGATAAATTAATAATTCGGACATTTTTCATTTTACGAATTTTTGATAATTCTCGATTGTAAGCTATTGTTGATGGTCCAATAAATACAAAATAAGCTTTTTTAAATCTATTAATTATCTTAGGGATGGTTCTTAATATAGAAATTGCGCCTTTTTCGAAATTTTTATAACCACAGAATAGTACCATTTTATATTTCCTTTCTTTTTTTTGAAAATAATGATGTTTAAAGTTATATTGGAGCTTCTTTTTTTCCATATTATTAAAAGCAGCAAAATCTACTCCCATTGGTATGACCCGAATTTTATCATCAGATATATCAAGCAATGTCTGCAACTTCTGTTTTTCTATCGCAGTACAAGCGATTAATAAGTCGAAATTTTTTAGAACTACGATCATCTCGGGATCTAAATATCTAGGATTTGAAAAGTGAAAGAAGGGAGTACAAATTGCTGGTATATTTAAGCGTTTTGCTATTATTAATGATAATATAAGATTATAGTAAGGATAAAATGTAGTATGGATGATATCATAATGATCAGAACCCTTAATTGTAAAACAATCGTCAATTTCATTCAAAAATGGTCCATTTCTCAAAAATTTTTTTAGAGTATTAGTAGATATTCCTAAAAGTTTGAACTCTTCAATTGCTTGTACTTTTTTTAGTTTTTGTTCTAGAGTTAAATCATAATTTATTGGAAGACGAGTGATTTCTAAGTTATTGACTGAACTAAAGTATTTATTAGAATTTTCTATTGACCTCCCTTTAGAGGATCGTAAAGCATTGAAATCAAGGGCGTTTGAGGTTAGAATTTTGACTTGGAAGGTATATCGTGATTTAAAAATCTCTGCTAATCTCTGAATATACAGCTCAGCCCCTGAGATAGCTGGAAAATATCTAGTAGGAAAAAATAAAATTCTTTTCAATCTCTGATCCTTTTTATTAATATATGATAATATATTAAATGAATTTAGATGTCAAAAGATTTACTATTAAACCTAATCTCTATCGTTAAAGAAAAATCCAAAATTGATGATGAGATTTTAAATTATTTAAATTCTATATTCTCTGAAAATGCAGAAAGAATTTTAGAATCCATTAAGCGAGGGATTACTAAATATCATATAGACAAGAGAGTCATCTGGACCGCAATGGGGGATAATTCAGAGCATATAATTTATCCTAAAATCTACTGCAGCTGCCAAGACTTTTATCTAAACGTTGTTATTGAAAGAAAAAGAGATTTCTGTAAGCATATCTTAGCACAAATTATTTGCGAAGTTTTAAATAATTACGATGAGAAAAATCTTTCTTATGATGAGTTCAGAAATTTATTTAAAGATGAGTTAGACATTTTTTCCAATCCTAAATCATAAATTTAAGATCTCAACATTTTTAAGAGCGTTTTCTAATAAATTATTGATATTAATCTGATTTTCAACTTTTTTAACTTCCTTAAGCTTTGCGTGGGTCTCTGGATATTGAGGATTAAAAAGGCAAGCGGCAGACGGTTGTGAGACAAGATTATATAATTCTAATTCTCTAATTAATTCAATTACTTCGTTTTTATCATAAGCAATGAGTGGACGCAATATCACAAATTCTTTAGCCATATCATTATAACTATATAAATTATCCAATGTCTGACTAGCTTGTTCACCTAATATATCTCCGGTAACTATGATATTTGTATTTTCTTTTACACCTATACTTCTAGCGATTCTAAGCATGAAGCGTTTACATAAAATACACGTAAGTTTACGTTCATAATTATTCT
>SDNV01000005.1 GCA_004524515.1 Promethearchaeota archaeon | reverse complement strand
TTCAATGTGGTTAAGATAGAATTAAAAAGGTTTAGAAATTGAGCCAAATTCATCAATTTATGGTTTTTTTCAATAAATTTTTTTCAAATCTTTTTTTAATAATTTTAACGAATGGAAAACCAATAATTGAAAAATTTGTCCAAAAAAAAAACACTAAATTTTAAAAAAACTGATTTTGATTAAGATGTTGGAATATCTGTTTTAAGTTAAAGATGATAATAAATGGTTTATCAAATTTTATATACAGTATTTCAAATTCTACTAATAATCTTTCTAATTAATTTAATAATCATTGGCACGTTCTTACTTTTAAGAGCATACCAAAATAGGATGAGAAATATAGTTTTCTTTGGAGTTGGATTCTATTTTGTGGTAATTGGTTTTTTAGGTAATTTTTTTTTAGGATTAGGTGCTACTTTCGAGGAGATTTTTGTATCAACAGGCTTTATTTTAGCAACATTCTATACCAATCAGACGTTTTATAAAAGATTAAAGCTGAAAGGAAGAATTATCACCTTAATTGTCATACTTTTAGGAGTAATAAATGTTTTTATACGGTGGTATTATTATAATATAGAACAGAATATTTTTACTTTTTATCTAAAGCAAACAATCGACATATTTTTTACATTCACAGTTTTTGGGTGGATGGGATTTGCTTCATATAAAGCTTATCAAAAAATAAAGGACAGCAATATCCAACCATGGATTATATATCGATATAAGCTTCTAACCTTCGCATCCTTTCTCTTGAGTTTTCAAGCAGTACCTGAAATCTGTGGTCCTTATGGATTGAAATATGGAGACCCATCATTTATAGCTGTATTTGTTTTTGGAATTACCGCGATACTGACGGTTGTTTTTTCAATCTGCTATGCTATAGCATGGTTTATGCCAAAACGACTAAAGAATTATTTAAATAGGGATTATGAAATAATTAAAGAAAAGGAATTATCTGAAGAGGATTTAGTTCGTTTAATTAAAAAAGAATTATCCAATAATAATAATTTTAATAAAATTTAGTCTAAAGAGGGGATCTATCTTTGGAAATAATTAAATATTTAGGTGAAAAATTATCTGAAAAAGTAAATATAAGTCCCCCTGCAGCTAGAGGATTATTAAAATTAGCTATAAAAGACGAGATAGGTCCTTTTAAACCCTATTTTAATTTAAAATTAGAAGATTTTGAATTAGTAATAACTAATTCATTGAAGATACGCTTGATAAATTTAAATTTTCAGGAAAGTGAGAATATTGTCCAATATTTAATCGATGAATTGAATAAAGCCCAATCCTTAATTACTCTCGGTAAAATATGAGAGTTGAGATTCAGAACAAAAAAGCCAAAACGTTAAAAAAAAAGCAGTTTTTATCTCTTTAAAAATTAATTTAGAAATAAAATTAATTATCTTTTTTAAAAATGCCTTCAGATTTACTTAAAATTGAAAATATAATTACTTTTGCGGCTTTTTTTGAAAATATAGATTTATATGGGCATTTATTTGAAGTGCAAACCCCCCCTGAGGGGGTTAATTTATTTAAAGTAAGATATAATTTTGACATGGGCACTCCTTTGGTAGGTGATCTTATTCTTGATTTGGAAAATGAGAGAATGTTAGAAGTGCACCCCTTTCCAGAATGGGTAGTTTATTTGAGATCATCCTATAAAGTTAATAGCAAACCTTATTTAGTAGTTCCCAATTTCCCAAAAACATTAGTAAATAAAATGTTAAGAAAATCTGTAGATGAGAGAATTAACGTAATTCAACAACAAATTGATACCATTCAAATACAGGATTTATTAGCTTTTGAATACAAAATCGGTGTAAATGTATTAGTTCCTGCGTTTATACCTCATTTTTTTATATCTTCAAAAATTAATAAAGAAGCGGGTGAAAAACCCCCGTATTTGCAGGTTTTTGAGCCAAATTTAGACCTACTTACCAAAAATTTAAAAATCAAAACTACATACTTCTTTAAATTACCGTTTTCCGTCTCTATTTAATTATTCTCTAACATTAATAATAGCTCATAAAAATCGTCTTTTCCTTTTATTCAATCCATTTTGTTTTTAAACAAATATAAAAAGAGTAACCCTATTACACAATACACATTTAAAGGGGATAATTGTGCATCTGGTATTAACTTACTTTCATAATGTAAAAGGTCCAGAAATTTTAATCTCTTACCCCGATGCAAAATTAGAAGAAGATATTATTGAGAAGCTAATACGGTTTTTTGATTTAGAAGTTAATGAGACGTTTTTCGAAATTATTTTAATAAATAAAAAAAAAAGAATCATTAATCTCTATTTTGAAATTACTTCTGAATGGGCTCGAGGAAAAAAAGAACTTGCTATGCTTTCCTTGATTATGAAAGATAAATATGAAAGTAGATTAATATATTCCTTTTTAGTGGACGCGGTTCATAAAATTATCTCCTACGACGGAATTTTCAAAGCTTTTTATAAAAATAATGATTTTCATAGTAGTATAGAAATAGATTTAGCTTATGAAGTAATTAAAAAGATTTTATTCGATTGTTTAAACAGTCTAATTGGAAGATTGAATTCCACAGTATAGAAAAAATCAATAGAAAAAGAAATTTTCCCTACCCGACTATAAATTATTTACATAATTCAAAAAAGCTTTCACTATTACATGGAATTTTGGATCCGGAACAAAAGTTAGGTGATCTCTGCCTTGAACTTGAAAATGGCATGCATTAGGAACTAATTTTGCAAATAAAGTTTTATCACCGGGTAAAAAGTCATCTGAGCCTACAGCTGTTAATACGGGCACCGAAATTTTTTTAAGAATTTTTTTATAATTTGCGCGAGTTTCGTATAAATCCTCAGGTGCCTGTTGATATGCCGTCATTACTGCGGCTAAAGCATTCAAATCAGCACCGGTCGACTCCGCAAACCTACGAAATTCCTTACCTATAGGATCTTTAACTTTCTTAATACTATCCGCTTTAAAAGCATTGATAACTGAATCATATTTGAAGGAAGTTTGTTTATCCCGTTGGGGGGGCAATACAAATCCTCCTAAAATAGCGCTATTAACTCGATTGGGATAATTAATTAATGTGTATAATGTAAGTCTTGCTCCCATTGAATAACCAAAAAAATTGCATTTATCGATTGATAAATGATCCAATAATCTGATTATATCCAATAACATATTCATACCGTATTGAGCAGGATCTGTAGGTTTATCACTTTTTCCATGACCCCGGCAGTCCATAAGAATTAAACGGTTTTCATCCTTTAATGTGTCAATCCAATTTGGTATTCTCCAGTTCATCTCAATATTTGCCGCAAAACCATGGATCATCATTAAATTTGGGCCCCTTCCATCGATCTCATAATAGATTTTTACCCCTTCATTATCTAAATATGGCATACTCTCCCATTTCTCTTCTTATAATATTATATACTATATAATTAAAAATTGAAAAATATGATTTAATTGAACTCCATTTGAATTTAAAAAATATAAAACTAATCATTAGAACTTTAGAAATATCCGTCATAAAATAAATAGCATTTTTTTTTAAAATTGTTTTAAAATATATCGGAAATCTTTAAAAACGGCAATTATCTAATTAAAAATATTATCCTTAATAATGATGAACTATTTCTTATCATAAAAATAATATCAAGCAAAACGGTTTTAACTGTTTAATTACCTTTTTAATTAAGAATAAATACTTGAATGAAAATTATACAATTAAAGATCTTTCAATAAAATTAAAAAATTTTCTCTATGCCCGCAACTACAGATGATTCCAAAGAAGAAAAAGATTTCAAAGATAAGCAGTTTTTAGTAAATTACGTCCAACATCTCGAGAAAAGAATTCGAAATCTTGAAAATGAGAAACAATTAATAGATTCTTCTCGATTAAAATTAGAGAGAGAACTGCATGATCTAAGAAATGAAATTGATCTATTACGAGAACCCCCATTAATTACCGCTACTATAATAGATACACTAGATGAGTATGGTAAGAGAGTAATTATTAAAAGTTCTACGGGTCCTGATTTTGTGGTTCATAAAAGTAAGCATTTAAAGGCGGACCAACTCTTGCCAGGGATGCAAGTTGCCTTAAATCAACGCACATTTGCTGTAATGGAAATCTTACCAACAAAATTAGATCCATTTGTCAAGGGTATGGAAGTTATTGATTCTATTCCAGATATCTCTTATGAAGATGTGGGCGGTCTGGAAGAACAAATACAAGAAGTCAGAGAAACGGTAGAATTACCTCTTAAAAAACCAGAATTATTTAAAAAAATAGGCATAGATCCTCCGAAAGGTGTTTTGCTTCATGGCCCTCCAGGCACAGGTAAAACATTACTAGCTAAAGCAGTAGCTCATGAAACTCAAGCTACCTTCATACGAATAATCGGTTCTGAGCTAGTACAAAAATTTATTGGAGAAGGAGCTCGATATGTTAGAGAGATATTTAATTTGGCAAGACAAAAAGCCCCATCTATTTTATTTTTAGACGAATTAGACGCTATAGCTGCTGTGAGGATGGAAGATTCTACTTCGGGAGACAGAGAAGTCCAAAGAACTTTAATGCAATTATTGAGCGAGTTAGATGGCTTTGATCTAAGAGGCGATGTAAAATTTATAGGGGCAACAAACAGGATTGATATATTAGATCCTGCTTTATTGAGACCTGGCAGGTTTGATAGAATAATTGAATTTCCAATGCCTAATGAAATAGCCAGAGAGGCTATTTTCAAGATCCATATTAAAAATTTAGCGATAGAAGAAGAATTAAATATCAAAGATCTTATTAATTTAACAGATGGAGCAACAGGGGCTGATATAAAGGCGATTTGCACCGAAGCGGGAATGTTTGCCATCAAGAAAGAAGCAGAAAAGATTATCCAAACCGATTTTATCGAAGCTGTGGATAAAGTTTTGAAAAAAAATAAAGATAAAGCTTCTGAATCACTACTTTTCACATAAATTCATTCTTTTTCTAAAATATAAAAAAAAAAATAATTGATTTTTTGAATTATAATAGGAAATAATCTTTTAGTTGGTATTTTATTCAGGAAAAGCAGGATGAGGTACCAATAATTCCATGTGCTGACTTTCTATTATTGTATCAATACTATTGGAAAGCTTCTGATATTCAGGATCTAAAAAAGATTTCGTATTTATTTTTTCCAATTTAGCTAAGCTTTCCCATTGGCGTTCAATAATTATAGTATTCGTATCATAAGGACTGCTTAAGCATCGATAACGCTTTTTAGGAGGAAATCCCATTTTGTTCTCGAGTTCAGTGAATTTTTTATCTATTGACTCGAGTTCATCCCATTTTCCATTATAAACTCTTTGAATTAAACGTTGGATTACAATTACCATTTTCATTTCACCTTCAAAAAATTGACCTTATAGTCAATTTTGATAAATAAGTAAGAAAAACGAGTATATAAAAATGTCTATGGAGCATTACAATTTTTATATCTCAACCTAAAAATTAGTTCGATATGAGTGATATCAATATTTTTTAGTTTAGTTGGAACTAGTATATTATATAGTTAAAATTTTAGAAGTATAATAGCAGTGTTAAAACTTCTGTAAAACTTAATTAAATACTTGGATAAGCGAATATTTTGAAAAAACTTGTGTTTTCTAGAGCACCTGTGAGAATTTGTGATATTGGAGGTTGGACAGATACTTGGTTTTATAATAGAGGTGCCGTCTTTAACTTTGCGGTCGATCTGTATAGTTCCGTGAGAATTGAAGAGAATAAGGAAGATAAAATTAAGATTGTATCAGAAAATTTAGATTTAATAACAGAAATCCAAGATTTTAGGAAAATTGAATATGATGGGACTTTAGATTTATTGAAAGCTGCTGTTAATAGAATGGAGATCAAATCAGGATTGGACATCTTTGTAAGGGCGGATGCTCCTCCTGGATGTGGAACAGGTACCAGTGCAAGCATAGCTGTGGCATTAATCGCAGCATTGGCTCGTTATTCCCGTAGAAGTTTAACACCACATCAAATCGCTGAATTAGCTCATAAATTAGAGACAGAGGAATTAAATTTGGAAAGTGGTGTCCAAGATCAATTTGCAGCAGCATATGGGGGTATAAATTTTATGGAAATCGATTATCCATCGGTGAAAGTATCAAATATTAATGTTAATGAGAAAAGGATTTGTGAATTAGAGAATCAATTTATTCTCGTTTATTTAAGTTCAAGGAGTTCAAGTGAAATGCATAAAGCTGTAATTGAAAATTATGAAAAAGGGCAAATATCTACTATTGAGGCATTTGAAATTATGAAAAATTGTGCTTATGCTATGAGAAAAGCAATAAATTCGTCGGGTATTGAAGAAATAGGAGAGATTATGAATAGAAATTGGGAAGCCCAAAAACTGTTACATCCGTTAATGATCAATCCCATTATAAAAAAAGTCGAAAAAATTGCGAAAGAAAATGGCGCATTAGGATTTAAATGTAATGGAGCGGGAGGAGGTGGGTCTGTAACCATATTAGCGGGAATTGGAAATGAATTTAAGATTAAAAAGAGATTGGCTGAGAATGGATTAACCGTACTTCCAGCGAAGTTAAACTTTAAAGGGGTACAAACCTGGGAAATTTAAAAGATCCTTATTTAAAAAAACATTAAATTAAAAAAGATTAAAAAAGATTTCAAGTCTCATCATATTAAAGCCCAAATGAATAAATTATTTTAAACATATTTTATTATAAAAAAAAGAGTTGATTATGATGTCAAAAATAGATTTAAATTCAGTAGGACAAACTAGAGAGGGAAAATTTGAATATGATTGGAAAACGTGTGCCTTGTATAATTTAGGAATTGGTGCACAAGCAGAAGATTTACCCTTTGTATATGAAAATGTAAAAGGGGGTATGAAAGTATTTCCGAGTTTCGCCACGATAGTAGCGGGTAGCGGACTTCTTTTCCCAAAAGGAACTGATTTTGTCCGATTATTACATGGGGAGCAGTTAATCCGTCTTTATATGCCTTTTAAGCCAAAAGGAACAATAAATACAAAGGGCGTTATAGAACATATATATGATAAAGGTAAAGCCGCTGTCATACATACAAAAATATCTGGATATTCGACAAAAGATGAGCATATATTTGATACAACATATGT
Source organism: Promethearchaeota archaeon (assembly GCA_004524515.1). The sequence goes on along the minus strand of SDNV01000005.1, from coordinate 41,033 downwards.
CTTTTTCGTTGGGGGTTCAGGAGGTTTTGGTGGAGATCCAGGGCCAAAAACTGAGCCTATTAATCCTCCCGAAGGTGTGGCGCCAGATTTTAGCATTTCGTATAAGACCAGTCCAAATCAAGCAGCATTTTATAGATTAAATGGGGATTACAATCCATTGCATATAGATCCAACATTTGCTAAAAGGGCAGGTCAACCAAAACCAATTCTTCATGGGTTATGTACTTATGGGATCGCTACACGTGCTATTGTATATGGACTATGTGATGGGGATGTTTCTCGCTTTAAAGAATTCAGTGCGAGATTTAAAGGTGTCGTATTTCCTGGAGAGACTCTTATCACTGAAGGTTGGAAAAATAACGGACGTTATATAATTCAAACTCGAAAGGATAATACCGTAGTCCTAGGGAACGCTTATGCTATTGTAGAGTAACTAATTTAAAATAAGTCAAAATTTTTTTTATTTCTAATTTAATTACTAATTTTTTACTCTATTTAGTCTACTTTTAGTGTAAGGTATTTGTATTTTTTACATAAATGTAACTAAAGAAATTAGAATTTTCGTAATCCTTATTTATAATTAGGTTGAAATAAAATTACAATCATGGAACTCTTAAAAAAATTAAAAACCTTGATTAAAGACAACAAAAAATTTTATAAAAATTATATTAAGAGTTCTCTTTTATTAAATGTCTTAGTTATATCATTATCAGCAGTCTACGAGATAATCCCAATTCTTTCTTTCTTAGGGCAAATAGTAGGTGCTCTATTTTTATTAACGTATTTCTGGAATTTAGGGTTGATTCTTCTGAATGATAAATGTATGAACCTTTTAGTTAAACCTACACGGCGTTTTCAATTTTTAACCTATTTATATTTGATAATTGCTATTTTAAGTACTTTAACTTTAATCAATACTGGGTTAGGAGAAATCAAACGAATGAGTTTTGACCCTTTATATTATGTTCTTTTTTATTTCGCTTTTTATCTTTCTTATTTAGATTATAAGAAATTAAAAATATTAGAAAAAGACAATCCAGAAAATTCAATCCAAATTAATAAAAATGAAAACATATTGAAGTTGATTTTAATTTTTTTTACAATATTGATTATCACCTTTATAGGAATTTATGGATATAATCTTTTAACAACTAGTTCTCAAGAAAGTTTGAATTTAATAATGAGTTATGTGGGACTTTTTGTTTTTATAGGGCTTATCTTAGTCTTGCCAATATTTATATTCCTACTTTTCAAATTTAATTGGAAAAAACCAACTCTTACATCATCCCTTATTGGTTTATTAAAAATAACTTTACTTTCTCTGTGTCTGTTAACTTTCATTTTCGCAGGAGTATTTGTTTTTAACATATTATCATTTGGAGCGCCCATAAATGTAATTTTTTATCTAATTAATTTTATCTTTCCCGCATTTTTTGCAATTCTCATTCTATTGGTTCCTGTAGCCTCGATAATAATCTATAAAATAATGCCACCCAAATCACAAAATATTACCAAAGCTCTAACAATCCTTGGTCTTTTTTTAACCCTCTCACTTTCACTTCCCTTCATTACTACACCTATTTCAGTGTTAGACGCTAATAATCAATTTACCGAAGCTTTCGGAAAAAATTGGAACAAATTTGAGCCTAGAGTGGAGGAGGAATTCTTAGATGTGCCTTATGTTTTAATTCAATCTTGGTTTGGGGAGCCGGATCTTGATCCGGACTCATGGAAATTAGATGCTAACAATGTGTATAAAGAGACGGATGATTATAAATTAAAATTTGATGTGTATTACCCTGGGAAAATCGCAGCTCAATTTATCGGTAAAAAGAGTACAATTATATTTATTCATGGGGGAGGCTGGTCTGCTAGAGAAAGAGAAGACGGTGCTCCATATCTACGATATCTTGCAGCTCAAGGATATATATGTTTTACCATCGATTATAGGCTTTTGGAAAGAAGTGGTTCGCCAGATAAAAGTTTTGTAGGGGATTATAATATCGAACAAATGATGCGGGACGTTGCGAATTTTACTCAGTATTTAGCTGCAAACGAAGAGGAAGATGAAATTCATGGAGCGGATTTGGACAATGTTTTTATAATAGGACAATCTGCAGGTGCTCATTTAGCAGGAGTAACCGGTTTTGGCTATAATGACGATGAATGGGGTCTTGATCAACGCTTAAAAATAAAGGGAATTGTGTTATTTTATCCCCCAAACGATGCACGAGAATTCTTTTATGGAAATGCTCTTTATGATGCGGGAATCAGTAAATATAAAACTCCCAGTGAGGATCCTAATTTTTTTGACCTATATACCCCTAGTGAACTGGTTGATAATGATGATCCCCCCTGTTTAATCTTTCAAGGCACATCAGATACTTATGTTCCTTATGAAAATGCAGTAGAGATAAAAAAGGCTTGTCAAAAAGCAGAGGTGGATGTGATATTGGTTACCAGTTATTTCATGGGGCATGCTCACGATATTAGTGTGCTGGTGAAAACTATGGCCCTTTATTACATGGAGAGGTTCTTTTATCTAATAAAAGAGGACTAATTTTTTTTCATCTTCTTAATTTTTTATGGATTAATATATAATTTTATTTGAATTTAGAATTATCTTTAGAAACCGTAGTAGAACTTTATTTTATAAATGAAAATAATTTAAATCATTCTAATATTATTATTTTAGATACAAGTATTACTACACATTTTAATGATAAATTAACCATAAAAAATACAAACCTTTTACGCATCTCAGGAGATATAGTAATTTGGAGTCAATTTTACCTTTTCGGCATGAGGACGAGAAAACTTTATTAAACAAGATCCATCCCGTAGTCAGATTAGCATTACCTTTTGTTTTTGTGATTCCGTTTTTAATTATTGAAAATGTTTATCTAATCTATAGCTATATTTTATTGACATTAATTTTTATTTTGATTACTCGATTGAATCTTGTAAGGATTATAAAAAGACTAAAGAGTGTGATTCCTTTTATATTGCTAATTACTATTTTTTTGCCTTTATATATAGGAGAAACGGTTATTTTTCAAATTAATTTAGGAATATCAATTAATATTTATGCAGAGGGGTTATTCAGGGCTTTTTTCCTTTTTATGAGAATATTTGGCGCCACTTTTATTTTTATGTCATTTTTTTCTTCATTAACCTATTCAGAATTTATTGAGGCGCTTACTTCAATAAAATTACCCGCTTTCTTTGTCGGAAGTTTCATTATAATGTTGCATTACATACCAATCATAGCCACCTCGAATAAAAAAATATTAGAGGCTCAAGAATTGCGGGGAAAAAAGATAACTTCTTATTGGCAGCGATTAAAAGTTCATGCATTTATAATGGGAAAAAGTTTAGTGGCAAATATGGAACGTAGTGAGCGTTTATATGAAAGTCTAAAAATGAGGGGTTTTTCTGGGGAATTAACTTTTGCACCAAGAAAGATCAAAATATATGATTTGATCCTTATATCGATATTCATACTCATTAGTGTGTACTTAATTTATTTCTTGAATTTAGAAAGTATTTATGCGGAGGTTTTTAAATTATTTTTGCTATAGAAGTAAAAGATGTGAATTTTCAATATAATTCTAAATTTAGTATTCGAGATTTGTCGTTCAGTATTAAAGAGAATTCTAAATATGCATTAACCGGGAATAATGGGGCGGGTAAGACCACATTGTTAAAGTTATTAGTTGGTTTATTACGCCCTAAATCTGGAACAATTAAAATCTTTGATAGAACTCTTACTCGAAAAAAGAAAGATTTGTGGCAAATCAGGCAAAATATCGGATTTTTATTTCAAAATCCAGATGATCAACTTTTTGCTCCCACCATCGAAGAAGATATAGGTTTTGGGGCAAGAAATTTAAAATTAGAACCAGAGGAGGTTAGAAAACGTGTCCGCTGGGCTTTGGAAGCCGTTGATTTAGTAGAGTATAAAGATTTCTCACCCTTTAATCTTTCATGGGGCCAAAAAAAAAGAGCTGCTTTAGCAGGATTACTCGTTTTAAAACCAAAATTACTAATATTGGATGAGCCCTTCGCAAATCTTGATTTTAAATCAATTATCAATCATCTTACTATTATAGAAAGATTACGCAAAGAGGAAAATATGACTATTTTATTTACTTCACACAATTTATTTTTTGTCGAACATTGGGCAGATAAAATGTTAGTATTAAACGAAGGTAAGGGTATTTTTGAAGGGAACCCAAAAGAAGGATTGAATCGTTCGAATATCAAAGAAATCATGGGATCATATGATGAAATTAGAGATTTAATTCAAAATCATAATCATATCCAGAAACAATTAATATTTTGAAACAATAGTTTTTTGTTGCTTAAATAAAACCAAAAAAATTTTATATTTTCAATCTATTTATCATCATGGGAAAGCAATGATGGAACATCTGCGTTTCGAGGGCACATATGAAAAAAGATGAGTATGTGTGCAAAACAACGCAAACATCCAGAGTTTAATAATCAGTAAGTAAAACACTGCATACAAAATGGGCTCTTTACCAAGCGACGATAAATATCAATGCGATGAGGTCTGAGTCAGTACCCGATGTGCAGATATGATTATGCCCCAAAAAAGGCATGAAATTATCGCCTAACACGAGAGAACTTATTTGATTTTAAGGAAATTCCTTAAAATGAGAAATAGGAGTTAGTGTTTTAGGCAACAATAATGCTGATTTTTTTTCATATTTTCTCTTTCCATTATACCTAAAGGAGAAAAAAATGATGTTAGAACCCGATGGTATCAGGACTAAATAATTCTTTCAATTCTTCGTTAATGGTTTCTTGATCACTGCTCTTTAAATATCTCTCCAAAAGACGAGCGATTCTTGGAGCCCATTTTTTAATAAGGGCGCGAATAAAACCAATTTGGACATTAAAATCTGTAGCTAAACAAAGGATTCCTTTACCCGTTTTAATGGAAAATATCATCCCCTTTGAATATTCAGTAATTTGTAGTGAAATTTCTCCATACCCTAAGATTAACCCTTGCTCTTCTCCTGCACTGAAGACTGCTCCCCCAATTGCCCCAATTTTTTCCACAGAAATATCTCCATCTCCTGAAAAGCTATATTTAGATTGGCTTAAAATAGTTAAACCGGTATCATCGATAATTATAGCATGTTTTAAACCCGCACTACTATTGATAATACTGGTTAGGATCTTTCTTAATAAGCGCTCGTCTTGAGAATAACTCACACTCGTGTCAACCTGATCTTTATCATTAATTAATATCTATATATAGTGAGAGAATTTAATTTTTGTTTCTATCAATTATAAAATATTTATATAAACTAAACTCAAAAAAAATCCAAATTGTTCTTTATTAATATAAATAAAATTCCCAATATAAATATCTAATAGTCCCTCTCTTTTTTCTCTTGAATATCGCGAAAAAATATTGAATGTTTTTTTAAAAAATTTCTTTAGCTTAGAATAGAATCTGAGTTTCAATTAACTTCTTTAATTGTTTAAAGTGTTTATCTCTTCTATAATTTTTATCCAATAATAACAATAATTTAATATTTTTAGATTTATCTACATTTCTCTTAACTTTTACGTATCCATTTCCTTTCAGTAAATCTTTTTTATCTGATATCGCTGATAATGCTAATATATTTTCTTGAATATGAAAATTTTGAGGAATTTTCGATGCAATTGGGAATCCATGACGATCGCATAGAACCCCTGCTATAAAATTAGGAAAAATCTGCTCTATCTCAGAGAGAAAATAATTAACATCTGATTGTTTTATTAATCTTTCCAATGAACGTTCACTTAACCTATTATTTTTAAAATTATAGGTTAAAATAAGAAAAATAAGTCATTAAATGGTGTAATATGGCGATATTATCAGTTAATAAGGGTTTATGAATTTAATCATTCGAAGAATAACGTTGTTGTTTCCAAGGATCTGCTTTATTAGAATAACCTGCTCTTTCCCAGTAGCCTAATCGATCTTCCTTAAGAAAATTAATTTTTAAAACCCATTTAGCGGATTTATAAAAATATAAATTCGGGATAATTGGTCTAACGGGACCTCCATGTTTTTCAGGTATAGGCTCCCCATCATAAGTTAGTGCTAAAATTGTGTTTTCTGCGTATAAATTCTCAATTGGCACTGTGGTAGTAAAACCATCATCAGCACAACAAAATTCCACATAATTAGCAGCAGGTTTTGGTTTAACTAGTTCAAATATTTTATTGAAAGAGATACCTCCCCATCTTGTATCAAATTTGCTCCAAGAAGTAACGCAATGAATATCTGCCACAATTTCTTTGTCTTGGAGTATCATTAACTCTTTCAGTGTAAATTTCATTGGATTTTCTATTTCTCCGTGAAATTCTAAAATATATTTCTCTCTCTCTATATTTGGAATTCTCCCTTTTTGTAGCACGGGAAAACGTTCGGTAATATGTTGACCAGGCGGTAACCTTGGTTTTTCTTTTTTATCTGAATTTTCGTTCATACTCATAGCTCTCACAAAGGGAACATGAATAAATAAGAATAATTTTCTTAAAGAAAAAGAAAATTAATATAACTTTTAAAATTACTCTTCTCTGTCTTCGGAACCCTCAGCAGCAAAGAAAGCAGATTTTGGCATATCTGTTAGGGGTTTTTGTTTTTCAATTCTTTTATATATTCCTTTTTGAATGACATATCTCATAATTTCATCCGTACCTCCTCCAATACGTAAGAGACGAACATCTCTTAAGCATCTCTCCACGGGATATTTATTAGTATATCCAATCCCTCCTAAACATTGAAGTGCATCATCGCAAATTTTGTATGCTGCTTGGCATGAAAATAACTTTGCCATAGCAGCTAAATGCCCATCCTCAATGTTCTTTACTGATCTTTGAACTAAAGCCCTCCCTGCCTCATAGTATGTCACCATATCCGCAATTTTGAAACTTATTCCTTCAAACTCAGAAATGGGTCTCTTAAATTGAACTCGCTCTTGTGTATATTGAACAGCTACCTCTAATGCTTTTTTAGCAACACCTAATGCTTGAGCTGCTAATACTGCTCTTTCAGGCCCTAAAAAATTTTGCAAACTCGCTATTGCCGCAGTTTTTCCTAATCTCTTTTCACCAGGTTCTTCTTTTATTTCTTTATAGAAAAGCGCGTTTTCTTTAGGTACTCTTACATTATTAAATTTTATATGCCCTAAATGTAGTCCATGAAGTCCCATCATTTTATATTCTTCAATCACTTCATATCCTTCCCAATCTGATTGTACAATAAATCCCCCGTTTCTTGCGTAGACAATTAGAATATCAGCGACGCTTCCGTTAACTATAAATCTTTTTTCACCGTTCAATATATACTCTTCATTTCCCTTATCATACTTCGCAACAGTTTTCATTCTTGATAAATCGCTTCCTGCGTCAGGCTCAGTGAAGCAGAAACATCCTATTTTTTCTCCCTCAATAATTGGATTAATATAATGTTTCAAGGTTCTTGTTTTACCAAAAGTTCTTATTAGAGTGGCTGGATAGGTACTGGAAAGACGACTCATATCCACTGGAAGGCTATAGTAGCACACTTGTTCCGAAAATAATAATTCCTGCATGAAGGTACCACCCAACCCACCGAACCGTTTTGGAAAAGAGATTCCGATAAAACCTTTTTTACCCATCGGTCTAATAACATCCCAGATATCTACTCTCCCTTGTTCCACCTCATCTATATAAGGTCCTAAATTGTTCTTTAAATACTCATCAATTTCATTCTTCCATTCTAATTGTTCTTCTGTTAAATCTAAAAATATGCTTTCCATTCTAAAATTCAACTGCAATTTTCCATCAAGTATATAACTAATCTTAACGAGAATCTATAAAAAGGTTTTTACCTAATTTTATGAATTAGAAAAGAGTGAAAAATGCAAAAATAAAATTTTCATATATTATCTCTCAAGATATAGGAAATATGGAATTTCCCAATTTTCTTTGCAAAGATTTTATTCTTATCCCTTATTTTACAAAATTAAATAACCTCAATTATATACGTTAAAATTGAAAAAATTAATATTTAATTAAAATTTGAGTTGGAAATAATGGCAGGAAAAAAAGGAACAGTTCAATGTATTAATGATGAAATATTAGAAAAGCTATCATTAAAAAACCGTAATAGATTCTTATATAATAATTTAATGAGTATTTTAAAGCCAGAACATCTAAACTTTCTCAAAGAAACTCAAAAGTTTTATGAAAAATTTGAGAAGAAAAACAATATTATTCATAATGAAGATTATTATGAATGGATACCGGAATTAGGAAAAAATGGATTGGTCAGCAGAGTGAATAAATTTGATGAGATTGGATTAAATTATGAACCTTACGGGATTACAGCTGAATTTATGAGAGCACTAGCAACTGATTTTTTTGATCCTCAATTAACCATGGGCATGGGAGCATCTGTGCTTGCAATAAATCCCCTAATGCTACATCATGAAGGAATTGAAATTAGGTTAAGAGCCCTTAAAGAATTAGTCATCGGTGAAAAAGTTGGATGTTGCTGCATAACCGAACCAGAAAGAGGATCCGATGCTGTGCACATGTTAACTTCATGCGAAAAACAGGATGATGGAAATTATTTGATCAATGGAGAAAAAATCTATCAAACTAATGGTCCAAAAGCTCATTGGGCGATTGTATATGCATGTGCTGAAAAAAATAATGGAAATACAATGGCTCAATTCTTAGTCGACACCTCTTGGGAGGGATGGAATGTGGAGAGGGTAAATATTCCTTGGACACCGAGAATGTTCATAGGTAAAGAGACCTTCACTAATCTAAAAGTTCCCAAAGAATGTGTTTTAGGAGCACCTGGACTAGGTAGAGAGCATTTGTTTGAAGGACTGAACCTTGAACGTCTGGGGATCGTAGCACTAAATATAGCAGAAGCATGGAATGCACTATCTCACGCAATTATCTATGCGAATATGAGAAAACAATTTGATCAAGAAATTTTAAAATATCAGGGTGTCGGTTTTCCGCTCGGAGATTTATGGGCGCAAACTATGAATTTAACGTTAGCATTTTTACATATAACTGAATTAGTGGATCAAAAATTGGAGCAATTTAATAGAACGCTTCCTAAACAATTTAATTTAGCTCTAGTTGCAAATGCTTCTCAATTGAAATCACAAAGTGCAAAATTGAGTGAACGAGTCTGCTATGAGTGTGCTAATTTAATGGGAGGAGCTGGAGCATGTGATAATACATTAATGCAGGATTTACTAGGGATCTCAAGAATTCAAGAAATGGGTGGTGGAACAAGGCAAATCCAGCAATATATTATGAGTTTAGCTTTAAGACAATTATTTAAAATGCTCTAAATTTTGTAGGTGATTATTTTTGATTAAAAAACATTATACTGATGTTCAGGAAGAAAAAGTTACCATGGCCAATTCAGTTAAGGCTACTATTCGATGGCTAATTACAAAAGATGATGGTGCGAAACGCTATACAACTCGGAGATTCGAAATTCAAGCCGGGGGAAAAATTGGGATTCATGAGCATCCGGAAGAGCATCATATTTATATATTACAAGGAACTGGAGTAATTATTGATGGACAGGGAAATGAATTAGAAGGTAAAACAGGGGATGTATTATATGTCCCTTCAAATGAACCGCATGGTTATAGAAATGATGGTAATGAAATTTTTGCTTTCCTCTGCGTTATTCCATATTTATAACATTTTTAAAATTGAAAATTAATCTTTCTTTTTTTTCTTTAAAATTATTATTAAAAATTATTCTTCTTAGAACTTTTGAAATCTTAACAATAAAATAAGAAAAAGTGAAAATAAAATAAATTGAAATTATTTTTTCTTTAATGATATTCCTAAATTCAAATTTTCGATTAGCTCACTAAATCGATTTCTAATAGTAACTTCTGTTACTTGAGATATTTTAGCAATCTTTCTTTGCGTTCTTCGCTCTTTACATAAGATTGAAGCAGCATAGATTGCAGCGGCACATACGCCAGTAGGACCTCTTCCCGAGGTTAATCCTCTTAGTTCCGCCATTTTAATAATTTTTTTAGACACTTGTTGGCATTTTTGGGATAAATCCAATTCACTTATGAATCGAGTAAGAAAATCCACGGGTTTCGTGGGATTTAAATTTAATCGTAATTCTTTTGAAATGAATCTAAAGGAACGTCCAATTTCTTTTTTGTCAACTCGCGCGACTTCTGCTACTTCATTAAGAGTTCGTGGAACTTTATACATTCTACAAGCCGCATATAAACTTGCTGCTGCTACGCCTTCTATACTTCTGCCACGAATAAGGTGGGCTTCTACAGCATCTCGATATATTTTTGCAGAACATTCCCTAAGGTTTTTTTGTAAATCTAAGTTAGATGCCATTCGATCTAACTCGGATAATGCAAAAGTTAAATTTCTTTCAGTTGCGTCAGAGACTCTTATGCGACTTTGCCATTTTCTTAATCTATAGATTTGTGCTCTTAATTTCGCGGGTATTTCTTTACCAAATATATCTCGATTTTTCCAATCGATCATCGTGGAGAGACCTTTATCATGAATCATATAGGTCATAGGTGCTCCAGTTCTCGTGCGCTTCTTTTTTTGGTCTGCATCAAAGGCACGCCATTCTGGTCCTTGGTCAATATATCTCTCAGTTTTAATGAGACCACAATTTTCACATACCATTAAACCTCGATTTTCGTCAAAAGATACAAGTTTCCCACATTCTGAACAATTATCATCATCGCTATTAGGATCCTTGTTTATTAATTCGGAGGTTAATTTAACTTCTTTCCAACTTGAAATAGTTTACACCTTTGACTTAGAATTTTTTTTTAATTACTAGAAAGCCCTATCAGACTTTCACATAAAGTTCACTTTCAGGGTTAAATTCTATATTCGGCAGAGTTTTAATCGAAATGAAGGGTAATGTTATTGGGCCAAAGATTTCTTTAATGTGCCCAACTTCCTCATAATTAATATTAAAAACAGGTTTATGGTAAATTTTTTCAAGACTTCTATTCCATTTCTTCACTCTAAAAATTTGATGCTTTTTAGATTTCCCTAGATAGAATAGACTTAGTTTAACCCAACCTTTCAAAATATTACCAATTTTGGTGATTCGAATATAAAAGATCATAATTGATCTTTGCTATTTAAATATAATGGTTTCCCCATAATAACGCACTATATCATTACAAAAAAGTAGAATTAAATTTTGCTAAAATTCTTCTTTTTTTATATCAAATTTAGAATGTATCTCTCAAATAAGTTAACTTTTTTATTCCAAAAACAAAAAATATTTTTAAAATTTTACAAATTGCAACAGAGTGATCATATTTTGGATCAAAAATTATGATTTTTTATTTCAATGATAATCTCTTTGTAAAAGATATGTTTTCTTGCAATCACAGTCTAATCCTGTTTGCTTTTGATTTAACACACTTAAGTCTTGATTTAAGACGAATTTTCTTAACATTTCGATCATTGCCTCATTACATTCTCTTTTGAGACAATTATGAATTCCTCTTTTTGTTCCGGCTCCTGAGGGATCGGATAAGACTCTAGTAGATTTAAGATCATTTTGGTTTACAGCATTTTTTATACATTCAAATAGGGAATAAAACCAGGGAGGTCTATATCTATTCTGATACCATAAATATTCTGCCAGTGATCCTCTTTGAATATTCAATGGATTTATTGAAATTGTATTAACCTCTAAATTAATTAAGGATTTTATGGACTCTGTACAGTCATCAATTGCTGCCTGCTCATTAAGAAATGGAGGTTTAAATAGTAAATATGCCTTTACCCCAATTTTATTTTGTTTACACATATCGAATGCTTCAAGAAAACTATCATAACTTAACCCTTTATTGATATAAGAATTTCTAATATAATCATTGACTGTTTCAAGGCCTATACCTATTTCAATATATTTATTTTTAAGATGTTCTTTGAGTTCCAAAAGCAAATCAGGCGTTAAGTATTCGACCCTAGATTCTATTACCACCTCCTTGATAGCTTTTATCTCGGAAATTTTATTATAAATATGGATTCTAACTTCCTTATTTAATTCAGAATCATCAAAGAAACTACCAGAATTAAAGATTTTAATAATATATTTAAAATTTTGATTTTGTATCTCATTTAATTTATGCTCTAACGCATAATCAAACTGTTTGATGATGAATTGAGAGGGGACTGGTTTAATATTTGCATCTTGAATATATCCGCACATTGAACAACCCCCTGAATCACTTAAAGCCCAACTACATCCCTTGGTTTTAAGGATAACTGTAATCTCTTTTCCGATCCCGTTTAAAAGTCTTTCATCTTTAGTCCAAAAACTTACAGGTTTTTCCAGTTGTTCCTTACTATATTCTTTTTTTTTACCAATTGCTCTTTTCCTTAAAGAACTCACAAATTCGACCAATGGATTCGGACATTTTTCATTTAATTTTTTCATAGATATTAACAACTCTTCCCGTTTTAGTGTTTTTTATGATATTAGATCCTACAATTAAATGTCCCATTCCTATGACTTTTTCTTTGTTTTTATTTAAAATAATTACATTATTTCTTGGAATGAGTTCATTACTATATTCCAATACCCCTGGATGAAAAAGTGTATTACCTGTAATTTTATCACCATTAAAAACTATAATACTTGATAAATCCGAAAAAGGTTTTAGAAAGGTTGCTCCTTTTATGGTTAAATCTAGTTGACCGGTGTCAAATTTGAATACTCCAATAGACTTCTTATCTTTTATATCTAAAATCTCAAGCTGAGTATTAATTCTACTTTTCTTTATTTTAATTCCATTGCTAAGTAATTTTTCTCCTGTACCTGGTCCGTAATGATAGTCTACTATCTTTGCAAATTTACGTATCCAAGTTTTTGTAAAAGAGAATAATTGATTCCTTTCTGATGTTGAATCAAGTTCGTGAAGGTTAGAAGTTATTAAGCGCTCTAATGATCCTAAGGATTCCTTAGAGGTAATTTTTTTATTTATGTCTGAAATATAAAACTTATTTTTAATTTCTCTTTTAACTCTATCTAAGATTTCTAAATATACATCTTCGAGATGACAAACCACGGGGATGTTATGATTATATTTCTCTAATAATTTAATTAACATTCCTGCGGTAATATTTAATTCCTCATTATCCCAATCACCTGTGACTGGAATATCATAAGAATTTGCGGGATAAATATTTTCTAATTGTCTTGGAATTGCGCCGAGTGGAGAGGTTAAAATAAATTCTTGAAAATCGGGAAATTGAGGAAATTTTCTCAAAATACTTAAAAATTTTTTGTGTGATTTAGAATCCGAATACGGCTTCACTGCTGAGCAAGGAAATAAGATAATCATTCTGGTGTTTTTTTCTGGTTCAAATGTTCTTATTGTTCTCTCTCTAAATTCTTGAAAATCTGGTCTATTATAGGATGATGCTCCAAGACAATTTATTTTTTTATTTTTTTGGGTAATGGGTGTTTCATATTTAATTATTTCAAAATGTTGTCTATCCAAAATTCTTAACATCGAAATTAAATTAGGATCATCTAAGGAAGATTTTTCAATAAAAGCACGAAAATCTTCATATCTTAGATATTGGATAATTTTGTTCGTATAAATTTTTGCAGAAATAAGGTTATGTAGACTTAGTAAGTCAATTTTTTCTGATGAATATTTTTCTCCTAGTAGATTTTTTAATTCCCCTCTACAGGCCACACAAGAACAGGGCAAATATTTAATTTTATAAATGGGTAATAGATATTCTATGCTATTGTAAAAATTCTCGGAGGATAAATATAATAAAAAAGTGCTATCAATCAAGTCGACTCCTAAATATATTAATAAAGGATAGAATTTCGGTATGATTCTACCAGACGCTAGTATCACGAGATTATTGTCTAAATTTTGCTTAATTGCCAGAATGTTTCTTATAATATTTCTAAATTTGGAGAAATTGTCAAATAGATCTGCCAAATTCAATATTTTAATATTTTCATGATTTTTAACTATTTCAAAATACAAATCAATTAATTCAAAAAAATCAAATATCCGAAAAGTCAATCCAAATTTAATATCTAAATCGTTCTTTACGATTTTAGTAGCGATATTTAGATAATTTTTAATCTCCTGTTTAGCAAATTCCTTATTTATAGCAGTAGTGGGAATATTAAAGGGAATAATCACGATTATATTATTTTTAATAATTTTTTGTCTGTTTCTTGAGATAATTTGTTGAAACTTATCCAAAGTACCCTTATGGATGTAAATTAAACACTTAGATTGAAATTTTTCATGAGAATATTTTTTTTTAAAAAAATCTTCATTAGAAAATATAAAAAAATCATTATCTTCAAAATTTTCAACGAAATCAGCTTGCTCTATAAAATTATTAATGAGGGGGATAATTATGTTAGGGGTTGGGATATACTTCCTGTTTTGGGAGGTAATTGTAATCCTTCCTATTCTTGAAAATCCAATCTTTTTTTTCAAAAGCTCAAAAAATAATGTCATATCTTATTTTAATGATAAAAATCGTGCTTATATTTCCACTTTTTTATTTATAAAATAATATAATGAGAATTAAAAGATAAAATTTTTAGAATACAGCTCGCTTGATTTAGCTCTTTTCAATATTATTTTTTAAACTAAAAATACACAAAAATAGATTTAAGCTTATATTACACTATTGGTAATAAAATAACAAAATCACAACCTTTTGATGGATCCCCTTTTATTCTATCCTCTATCCAAATTTGACCATAATAACTTTCAACAATTTTTTTTACAAGTGATAAGCCTAATCCCAAACCTGTGGTACTTTTTTCTTTATTATATGCTCTTTGAAAAATCTCTTCCTTTCGAGCATCTTCAATGCCAATACCGTTATCTAAAAAGTCGATTCTGATATAATTATTATCTTTGTTTTGATATTCTGTAATATTGATTGTTATTTCTACGATTGGATTCTCATTATATTTTACAGCATTTATAAGTAAGTTTTCGAAAACGTCAATTAAAAGCTCATTTGCATGAATACTTACATTAGGTTTATATGTATTAACTTGGATATCTAAATTGGTTTTTTGTATCCAATTATCTATAAAATTTATTGAATCTTTTAATACATTACATAAATCCATTTGTTTTAGTGGATTTTCAGATTCTTCAATTTGAGATAATTTTTGTATGTTATCTATTAATTTTGCCCCCCTTAATACTTGATCTTTAATAATCGTGATTATTTCTTTCAATTCCTCCGTTTTCTCAGGTTTTTCTAAAAAAATATTAATTAAATCATTCGCAGATCCAATATTTTGAAGGATATTACCAATATCATGCGAAAAAATATCTTTATAAAAATTCGCTCGACTATATGATTCTCGATATTTTTTTTCGGATTGTTCTAATGCTTTTTTTGCTAAAACTCTTTCTGTTATATCTTCATAGGTTCCTAAAAGACCTACTACTTCTCCTTCTGAATCATGGAGCGGAATTTTATTCGTATCTAACCATGCCTTCTTACCATCAGCTTGTAATTGGGGTTCTATAATGTGATATTCTGATTTATCTGATTCCATAACAAGGCGATCAATCTCATAAAAAGATTCTGCCTGAGATTTTTCCCAAGGTAAATCAAAATCGGTTTTACCTATAATCTTGCTAGGATCACCTACTCCCGCAACTCTTGCAAAATTTTGATTACAGCCTAAATAAACAGAATTAATATCTTTCCAGAAGATAAATTGTGGGATATTATCCAGAACTAATTGAAACATTTCTCTCCTTTTAACTAATTCAGTTTTATTTAGCTTTTCTTGGGTTATGTCTCTTATTATGGCAATAAAATATTGAGGGTTACCTTCTTGATCTGGGATTAAAGTAGCACTTAACTTTCCATAGAGAAATGAAGAATTTGAAGCCATAAATTTATATTCTTTATCTCTTAGGAATCCACTCTTTAATGCTTCATTGTAGTCATTTCGAGCCATTTCAAGATAATCAGGCGCTATAAATTGAAAACCACTTCTCCCAATTATATCTTGTTTTTTAATCTCTGCTCCTAAAAATTCTAAAGCACTTTCTGAGATATCAATAATATTACCATTTTTATCTAAAATTATTATAGCATCGGAGAATCTTCTAAATAAAGTATCATAAAACAATTGTTTCATTTCAAATGAATTTTTCTTTGCTTCATGATCGTTTTCAGAGCCATTCATTATCTTAAACTAACCGTGAAAAGAAAGCTTAAATTCAATCACAAAATTAACTTTTAAACATTCTATAACAGAATTAAAGTATTGAAATCTATATATATATTTTTGGTTAATAATCTTTAATTTATAATTTGTCTGGTCTTAATACGCTCTAATCTAATGAGAGAAATTTAAATGAGTAAGTTCCATCCTTGATGCCTATTCTTTAAAAAAATCAGATAAAGCTCAATTAATTAATTTTAAAATTAGTATATGGCTTTCTCTCATCTAAAACAAAATTCGTATAGGTATCCTCTATTCCAATATCCTCGGTTTCATAAAAATTCTTGATTAAAGCGCCGTAATCCTCAATTCTAGCAACTCTAACAATGGCTAATAACCCATAATTTTCCCCAATCCTAAATAGATCTGTAATTTCTTTTCTTTTTTCTAATTTCAGAGCAATCTGATTATATTTTGAGGGATCTTTTGGTTTAATTCGAACGATATATTTGCCTTTAAACCCAATTTTTCTAGGGTTAAAATTGATACAATAATTAAGAATAATTCCCGCAGCTTCAAGTTTTTTTATTCTATTATATATTGTAGGCTGAGAACTTTCGGTTTGATAAACATCTTTTAGAATATTTTTTATATCATATGTCGAAATTAATTTATTTTCCTGATCTTCAGTTAAAATTTTTAAAATAAGATAATCCAACTCATCCATTTTAAAATCGGGATCGAATTTTGCTTTGGATAGTTCAATTCCATTGGTTTTAAATACCTTAATGGTATCAATAATGTGGTATTTCTTGAAATAGGAATTCGCCATAATCCGATCGATGATATTTAAAACGCTATAATATTCTTCTTGAGATCGAAAAATAAAAAGAGCAATCAGAGAAAATTCTCCAAAAATTCCATCTAACATTTTTAGCTGAGGAATTTTTAATAATTCCTCAACAATCTGCGGTTCTGTTGGATTTGTTTTTATTTCTAAGATTACATAATTTAAGTTTGGTCTAATATTTGGATTTATGTTAATTGTATAATTAGTAATTATTTTTTGCTGCTTCATTAAATCTATTTTATTGAAAAATGTTTGCCTTGTTATCTTAAGATCGCTGGAAATTTCTTTAAAATTTGGTTTAATTTTAGAATTTAAATGTTTCAAAATATTACGGGCATTTTTTTGGGCATTATTATTGCTCATAGGACTAGTCATTAATTAAGTGTTAATTATTATTTTATAAAATCATACACTCTTTTAAAAATATGTTTAAATTTGAATCAAAATTAAGTGATTTAAAAGAATTACAAAATTATAAAAAAAGGGATAAACATAATGGTAAATTATAAAGTAGCTGATGAAAAATTAGCAGAAAAAGGCAAAGAAGCATTATATATTGCTGAAAATAAGATGCCGGTCACAGCAAAGGTTATCCGTGAAAGATTTTCTAAAGAAAAACCTTTAAAGGGTATTACCGTAGCAGGGTGTTTACATGTAACCAAGGAAACAGGAAACTTAGCCAGGACCTTGAAAGCCGGAGGAGCTGAGGTATATCTATGTGGCAGTAATCCTCTCTCTACTCAAGATGATGTATCAGCAGCTCTGGTTCAAGAAGGAATCAATGTATTTGCATGGCATGGAAATACAGATGAAGAATTTTATTGGTGCATAAGACAATGCTTAAAGGCCAAACCAAACATTTTAATTGATGATGGTGCTGATATGATCGTTACAGCTCATCAAGAATTCCCGGAATTAATTTCTGAAGGAATTATCATCGGTTGTCAAGAAGAAACTACAACTGGCGTCAAAAGATTCAAGGCAATGGAAAAAAAAGGAGTTTTAAAAGTACCTCTTTTTCCTGTAAACGATGCTAGATGCAAAAACCAGTTTGATAACGAATTAGGTACGGGTCAAGGGGTTGTTTCAGCAATCTACGGCATGCACGTTCTATTTGCTGGAAAAAATATAGTCATAGCAGGATTTGGACATTGCTCTTCAGGAATGGCTCTTAGAGCTAAGGGCTTAGGTGCTAATGTTACTGTTACGGAAGTTGATCCAATTAAAGCGCTCCAAGCTAAATTTGCTGGGTATAATATAAAGCCGATTCTTGAAACATTACCAGATGCAGATATTATTTTGACGGCTACAGGATGTAAACATGTCATCCCTCCGGAACCAAAGGTTTTTGAAAATTTCAAAGATGGAGTGATATTAGGAAATCTTGGACATTTTGACATTGAAATCCCTACTAAAGAGCTTTATGAGTATGCAAAAGAAATAAAACCCATTCGTAAAGATGTAGAGGAATTAATCTTTCCAAGTGGTAAAAAAGTTTATCTCCTTGCGAAAGGAAGATTAGCAAATTTAGTTCTTTCAGAGGGACATCCTAGTGAAGTAATGGATATGTCTTTTGCTTTGCAATCTTTAATGTCAGAATATATTGTCAAGAATAAGGGAACTTTTAAAGCTGGTTTAGTTGAGATTCCTAAAGATATCGACGATCAAGTCGGAGTCTTGAAATTGAAATCCATGGGTATAGAAATTGACACCTTAACCGAAGATCAATACAATTATATCCACGGATATGAAGAAGGAACATAATTAAAATTGTAAATTCTCAATTTTTTACTAGTTTTTAACTAATTTTTTATTTTAATAAAATAGTGTAATAATAAAGTTTGTTAAATATTTTATTGAATTATATACTATTGGAGAACCTTAAAAACCGAAGAATGAAGCCTTCTGGAAGTTTTTAAGATTTTCGGATAATGAATTAATTACCATTACATCATGTATAGATAAAGAATAATTTTAGGAATTGGGATATAATATTTCATGAGCACTCGCATTTCCATATATTGCGCGTGCTAATCTTCTCAAACCTTCTAAACCTATGGGTTCCTCTATAAGCTTGTTAGTTTCCCAGATTTTAGTATGCTGAAATTCATTCTCAATATCTTTCAAATATTTTTGCTGTAAAGATTGTATCTTTCCACAAAAGTCGCAAGTTTTAGCATGCTCTTCGGGAATCAGCATATTTATGTGTACACCCTCCAGATTTACATACTTTTGTGTTAAATCACGAGCTCGTTTAATTTCTTCAAAGCTGGGTTTTTCCGCTATAGTGACAAGTCGTAGACTTCCAACATTATGTATTAATTCACTGATTCTTTCTCCTCTTTCCTCAAGTTCAGTTAACATCTTCACAAGTTCTTCGCTTAAACTCTCTTGATTTGTAATAGGTTGTAAAGGATGCATCATTTTCTTGAACATTTTTGAAACTCCCTGGATTGAGCCCTTTATTGAATTATAGAAGTTTAAAGAATACTTTAAGACCACTTTTACGGTATCTTCAGGTACATCAAATAAAGCAACCATATTTCCAGTTGGAGGGAAATCTGCCACGATTATATCAAAATTAATTTGATCATCGCCTTCCCTATAAATAGAATCTTCAGCATCCAAAATTTTTTGAAAAAACATCGCATTTTTAAGAGCTAAAGGAATAGAATCTGCTGTAAACGTACTATCTATAAAATCTTTTATCTGAGGAATAAAACCTACGATAGGCATTTTTTTTAGTAATTGTTTCATCTTTTTAGCAAACACTTTTGTGTATTGTTCAGCGTAAGCATCAGGATCAGGTTCAATCCCCCAAAGATTATTATTGGTCAATTGAGTCATTTTTCCTCCAATCTCAGTATTAAACATGTCTGTTAAATTATGGGCGATGTCAAAAGAGATCAGAAGGATTTTTTTGTTAGGTAATAAATCAGATAAAGCAACAGCAGTTGCAGCACTTATAGATGACTTGCCTACACCACCCTTGCCTCCAAGAACCAGTATTCTTTCAATCATATTAATTGACTTATTTTTATATTTCCAAAAGAGGTTGTTACAAAATAAAAACAAGAATACCATAAAAAACTGATTATTTTAATACCTTTAACATCCAAAAATTTACCAAAAATTTAATTGAATGTTAAATTACTATTTTTCCATGTCTATAAGATTATTATTCGGGAAGAAAATCAATTTCCCCGAGACATTTGAATTCTCTTCTTTTTTAAAATAAAAGTAAAATCTTCCAATATCTGTGTTTAACTTGTATTTAATATTGGGTTTATTAGTGCTTGAAAATAGTTTATCAATAAGGATTTTATTCCAATAACGACTCATACTGAATATAAAGAACATATACTAAAAAATAGCGATCTTATAGAGATAACACTTCAAATTTTTGTAATTTGGTTGAAATAGAAAAGAATATAAGTTTTTTTTGATATTAATATATCATTACAATCATCATTTCATGTGTATAGATCAAAAAAAATCAAGATTATTAATCAGAACATTAAATTTGAATTATAATCTCATCAATAAATTTAAAAAAATTATTAAATTAAATTGGTAAAAATTATTAAAAAATTAAATTAGACAAAAATAATCATAGTATAAGTAAATTAACATTAATATATCATCATTATCATAAATCAAAATTATCAATATAACAAATTAATTAAGTTGATTGAATAATTTCACTTTGTCAATTAAACTTATAATCCACATTATAAATTTGATTATAATTCAAAATTATAAGTTTAGAATTTAATCCTGATTTTTTTGGTTATATAACTTGGATAAAGTAAATTAATTAAGAATAACAAAATATAGAGGTGAATAAGTCATCAATCAGACGGATTTTACCACAAAGTACATAATTAATGCTAATTTTGTAATAAAAGGTGTTGTTGAGAAATCAGATATCGTAGGAGCGATTTTTGGACAAACTGAGGGACTCCTTTTGGATCTTGATTTACGAGACCTTCAAAAATCAGGACGAATTGGAAGAATAGAAGTTGAGAATGAATCGAAAGAGGGGGTTTCAGAAGGGATTATTAAAATTCCCTCATCTCTGACAAGGAAAGAAACCGCATTATTAGCTGCTACAATTGAAACCGTTAGTCGTGTGGGTCCATGTGAAGCAGAAATAAAGTTAGTTGAAATAAGCGATGTAAGGGAGACTAAAAGAAAGCAGATAATTGAGCGTGCAGCAGAGTTATTAAAAGAATGGGATACTAAATCATTAGAGTCAAGCGAAATAGAGGAGAGAATTGATACTGATATCAAAATTGGAGAGATCATTTCTTGGGGTCCAGATGATCTTCCCGCAGGTCCAGAGATTGAGGAAAGTTCAGAACTCATTATTGTGGAAGGAAGGGCTGACGTTTTAAATTTATTGAGAATTGGAGTTAAAAACAGTGTAGCTGTTCAAGGAACTCAGGTCCCAAAATCAATTATCGAGATCATTGAAAAAAAATCAAACGTAACGGCCTTTTTAGACGGAGATCGAGGAGGCACTATAATTTTGAATGAATTACTTCAAGTAGCTAAAATAGATTATATAGCCAGGGCTCCAGAAGGGTTTGAAGTAGAAGAATTAACTAGAAAACAGATGATTAAGGCATTACAAAATAAAAAACCAGTTAATGAAGTAAAAGGTTCCATTGAATTATCCCCAGAAGAAAAAGAACGGGAATCGAAATTAAAATTTTTAAATAAATTATTAAAGAAGTTAAAAGTGAAAGATAGTACTCCTCTTTTAGATGCGATGAATATAGTAGAGCATGGACAAAGTATAGGTTTTGACAAAAAACTTAACAAAATATTTGAATTACCAGTTAAAGAATTATTCGAGAAAATAAGAGACTATAAAGATACTAAATTTTTAATTATTGATGGAATTCTAACAAATCGGCTTCTGTCAATTTCAATTAACATGAAAATTCAGTTTATCGCATGCAAAAACAAGGAAGAAAATCTAAAAACACCCGACCAAATTTCTGTGTTTTATTTTTAAAATCTTATTTTTTTTATTCTTTTGAAATATTAACCTTTAAAGGGATTCCCTGCATTATTACATCTGATATTGGGCAATATTGTTGAAAAGTTTTAAAGCATAAATCAATATTTTTATTTGGGACACTGTCAATCAGTTTAATCACTAAATCTACCTCAATTTTAACTAATTTTAGTCTTTTATTAGGGTCAATATGCTTTAAAGTTCCATCCACAATTACTTTAAAGCTTTCAATTGCGATTTTATATTTTTGTAAACAAAAAATAAACGTACTGCCAATACAACCTCCGGTCCCAATTAAAAAATATTCAATTGGGCTAGGAGCTAAATCCGTTCCGTGAAATGATTCAGGTTCATCAAGATAAATATCGTGAAATTGTCTAGTTGAAGCGTTGAAATGCATTTTATCTGAATAATTTAGAGTAACTTTCATATAAAATCCACCAAATATGAGATTTTTCCGGGGAAAAAGGACAATCTTTCACTAATGCAAGCTAATCTCCAAGCGGAACCGCAACAGAAAAAACCAACTGAATTACATAAGAAAGAACGCCTAATACTACCAATCCTATTCCACATATTTTAAAAACTAACCAATATTCTTTTCGATCTGGTTTATTTGCAATTTTTAATATACGTTTGGAATTTTTATAAAAAGCGACTAAGCGCTGGTAAAGACTTTCCTTTCTTTTCTGTTGATATTTTGAATACTTATCATATTTAGGATACGATTTAGAAGACATGCTGATCTCTTAAATTCATGTTCTTTAAAAAATTTATCTATAAAGTCAGTTGGGTTTTTCCTTATAAACTAGGATTAATTAATATCTAAAATATTTGAAATAAACAGGTCTCGATCAAATAGTTGTAAGTCATCATAATTTTGCCCAATACCAACAAATATTATTGGTTTCTCCGTTTCGTGAGATATAGAAAGAGCTGCACCTCCTTTTGCATCCGCATCGAATTTTGTTAAAATATTCGCGTCAATACCGATGTGTTTTTTAAATTCCTTAGCTTGAAATAAGGCATCATTACCAGCAAGACTATCACCAACAAAAATTATTAAATTTGGTTGAGCAACGCGTACTATTTTTTGCATTTCGACCATTAAATTCTTATCCGTAACTTGTCTTCCAGCGGTATCTATTAATACTACATCAATTCCTCTCGCTTTAGCATGTTCTATGGCATCAAAGCATACACTGGCGGGATCTGATTTATACTCATGTTTGATTACTCTAACATTTACATTATTCATATGATATGATAACTGTTCGATTGCGCCTGCTCTAAAGGTATCAGCCGCTGCTGCCACTGAAGAAATATTATTCTTATTTAAATAGTGAGCAATTTTGGCCATGGTAGTAGTTTTCCCCGTTCCATTTACTCCTAAAAATACAATTACGTAAGGTAATTTCTGAGCATTGGTTTTTTTAATCTCTTCAAGCAAATTAATATCTTGATCGGGAGTTAATATTTCAGTAATAATGTCTTTTAATGTATCAAATAACAACTTTTTTGTGGAAGATAATCGTCCTAATTGCTCATCTTGAAAGGATTCAACTATTTTTGAGCAGATTTCTTCTGCTGTATCCATCGCAACATCATTACTTAACAACAGTAATTTCAAATCACCAATCGAATTCTCTAATTTTTTCTCAGTTAGAGTTTTTTTGATAAAACTAGAAAAGCTAGATTTTAATTTTTCTAACATATATTATTTCACGAAAAATGGAGATAATTAAAATAGTATATTCAATTTTGAATCATTTTAAAAAAGAGAGATCTATTTAGGAATATTTTTTTGAAGTTCTTGAGACATTGACATTAAATTGGAATCCATATTCTGGATCTGAGTTCTTATAAAATTAATCTGTTCATTATGTTGCTCTATTACTTTTTCAATAAATTCCAGTGACTGGTCTAAATTTTTTTCAATCGCAACATCTTGGTTTACATATAAAATAACTTTCTGAGGGTCTTTAATCGATGCCCTCACATTGGCTAATCCACCTATAGGTACTAAAATTTCCTGATTTTCTTTGACGTTCTTTAAATTTTCAAGGGTTTGTTTAGTATTTAATATATTTCCTAAAGATGCATTTAGGAGATCTAATTGTCCAGCAAACATGTCTCTCTGATCTTTCAAATATTGAAATCTATAAACTAATTGTTGGGCATTTTGACTTGATTCCATTTTTATTCCTCTTCTTTAATCATTTATTTATTATTGAGATAAATCCCTTATAAGATAATCTTGACATTCTTCAGGGGAAATTTCTTTAATTTTTTCAATTTTTATTTGTCTTCGTAATAATCCTATGCTGCTGATCTGAGTAAGTGCTTTTTCTAATGCTTCTTCTTTTTTTAAAGCTCGTATTTCT
The DNA here is from genome assembly GCA_004524515.1 of Promethearchaeota archaeon. Next base: position 16,512 of record SDNV01000005.1, on the reverse strand, counting down.
TTTCTAAATAGATATTTCTTATGGTTTTTTATGTAAGTTCCCTGGATACGAAATATTTTAATTTCTGATGACAAATTTTTTCAAATCCTATAATTCTAAGAATATATTTTAAATATTAAAAAATAAAGGATGCTAAAAAATATTAAATTTTCTATTTTGTTCTAATAGGATACAGATTATTTATAGATTAAAGGTTCAAAACATAGGTTAACCGCATCATTTCAGGACCTGTGCTTGCTTCTCCAAAAATTCCATTGTTATCATTAACTATTGCTCCTGCACTTAAATAGGGTATCCCTCTATTAATAGTACTTACATCTATTTCATCAACTTTAAGAATAGATTTTATATGTTCAATTTCTTTATCATTAGTAAGAGGGTGTACTACACATCCATGATTATTAGCTAAAGATATTGATCCAGGCAAATAAGAATTCGCAAATTCATACACTTCCACCTCCACATTCAATATATCTTCAATTTCTTTTTGATTTTCTTTAAGAAGGGAGCTAATTATGGCCCCTTTGTCATTACATACTATAAGATTTCCAAAAGCATTATCTATAGAGTTAAGAACTCCTATTTCTGCTGAACCATTTAAATACGAGCGTAAAACATCGATTTCATCATCTCTCATAAGGTTTGGAACTATAATTCCATATTTATTAGAAGCAGTATAAATTCCGATAAGGTTTGAATTATTAATTGTTATCGGATATAAAGGCTCATCAAATGCAGATTTAAACCTTTTAATTAAAGGTTTAAGCATTAAACGAGGATATAAGACATAGGAATTATTCGCTGCTAAATATACTCCTATTAAACTTCCCCCGAAAATTTGAGATTTCAAAATAGTCAACGATTAAGATTCCACCAAGAATATTATTAAAGAAAGATACTCTTCTATTAAAAAAATTGAAATAATTAAATATTTATGCTAAATAGACTACAACCAAACCATCAATATTTTTGGTAGCCCTGACCTTTAATTTTCTCGGAGGCTTCTGAATCCCTCTTTCCCAGATTTTTTCATTTACCTCCTGTGAAATGACTAGGGATTCTGGTTTAAAATGACGCTCCATATATTCCTTAAGATATCTAATGGATTTTTTGGCCCACTTATTTCTTGGTCCATTTCTTGCTTTCGCTAATGGGATAGTATAAATTCTTTCATCAATAATCTCTTCTTTAGGTGCTTCAATTGCTTCCGCTTCTTCAAATTCTTCCACTTCCTCCTCAAAGATTTCACCAATTTCTTCTTCCTCTGATATGTCCTCCAAACTAAATTCTTCTATTTCTTCGATCTCTTCTTCTGGTTCTTCACTTTTTTCTTCTACTTCCTCTGCTCCTTCTAATTCAGATTCCAAATCATCTAAACTTATTTCCTTACTCTTTTTCTTGGCCATTTCATATCCTCTTAAACTTTATTTATAAAAGAGATTTAATCTCTTTTTAACCGTCTGTTTCTCCATTCTCTTCTCGTATATGGACTGGATCTCACTTTTCCACCAGTTCTTAAGATAATCCAACTTGGAATAGATTTGCTTTGTTTGAGTTTCTTAGCCCTTCTCAATTTTGAGGGTAAATCTTTATTTCTAGCCATATTTTATCCTCTTTAGGTATTCATAGATTAAAAATTCTTTATATTAAACTTCTTTTTCTTCCCGGTTAACTGTTCTAACAATTTTTTAAACGCATCATCCGATAATTGTCCTCTTAAGCGTCCAGATTGAGCTAATTGAATTAATTGAAGTTCAATTTGTTCAGCAAATTGAGGTTTAACCATCCGGATATTTTCTAATCTCTGACGACCCTCTTGTGAAAGAATCTTTCTCATTATTTGATATTTTTGAGCTTCAAATTCTCTTTCTTGAGCTTCTGCTATATGTTGCTGTGCGGCTTGCTGTTGAAGCTGCGCAAATTTTCGTCTTCTCAACTCTTCTAATTCTTCTTCATCACTCAAGATCAAACACAACAGAGATTTTTAATTTTTAATTATTATTTTCTTAAAATCGAATATGCTGTTCTCTCTAAGAGACTTTTCCCATCAGAAGAAATTTTTCTTCCATTTTTTTCCGTGATTTCGAGTAATTTAGAATTTTCTAATTGTTGGAGAGCAACTCTGATAATTTTACCACTACCTCTCGAACTATGATTTAAACCTGGCCCCCTTCTATTTCTTCCTCCATAAAATTTCCTAAGTTTATTAACTCCAATAGGTCCATGTTTATCTACTTTTCTTAATAGAGAGGCACATCTTATATACCAAAAATTTTCTGTATCGTATGGTGCTAACTCTTTAAAAAAAGCAGTTTTCCAAAATTTACTCCCCTCTGGAGGTTTTATTTCAGGATAATCTTTCAACTTTTCAGCAACCGTACGAATTAAAGTTTCCGGTTCAACAACATATATCGACATGCTAATATCTTTTATTCAATAGTTCCTTTATTTAACTATAAAATATTATAATACTTTTAATTTTAAAAGTATAGATAAATTAAAAATTTTTGGTATTTTGCTATTTTAGCTATGGTTTATCAAAAAGAATTTCAAAAAGTAATGCTATCGAAGCCTCATTGCACTCTAGGGAAGAATGGAATTACACCAGAGTTTATAAATCATATAATTACATTACTAAAAAAGAACAAAATTTTGAAAATAAAAGCGCTAAAGTCCGTTGCTCATAAAGATAATATACGAGATATTGCAATTCAAGTCGCAAATATGACTAACTCCTATTTATTAGATGTAAGAGGTAGAATATTTATTATTTCTAAAAAGCCTATCAAAAAAACTGCTTGATAAAATGAGCTCCAAAAATATTATTAAAACTATCGCTAAAAACCGTATGACCTTTTTATTTCAGAAAGCTCATGAAATCTTTCCCGAAAATAAAGAATTAGCTAATAGATACGTTTATTTAGCAAAGAGGTATGCTCAACGAGCTAAAATTCAGATTCCCCCAGTATGGAAAAAACGAATTTGTCATAAGTGCAAACAATTTTTATATCCGGGAATTAATTGTGTAATTAGAATGCAATCTCGTAAAGGTAAAGGATCTCATGTTTCACTAACTTGTTTAGAGTGCCAAAAAATTACAAGATATTATATTAAGACTCAGAAATTATGAAGATGTAAAAAATATGCCTCTCATATTAATTTTAGTAGAATGTGGAATAGAAATTATTCCCAAACAAATTCGAAATCATTCAGCTGTTAAAAAAAAAGGTTCTAGTAAGATTTATTCCACTCAACTCTTAGATAACGCTCTCCATCATTCCGCCATGAAAAATTTAAAAGATTTCATAAAACGTGGTCGACCCGATATTACCCATTTATGCTTATTAAACGCTTTAGGTTCACCATTAAATAAAAGCGGAAATTTAGTCCTTTATATCCATACAATTAAAGGTAAAATATTTCAATTCAACCCAGAAATAAGAATTGCCAAAAATTTTAATAGATTTAAGGGGTTAATGGCAAAACTTCTGATTGATGGAGAAATTAAATACAATTCAACTACATTAATCTCTCAATTTCCTGGGAATTTGAAACAGTTAATCGAATCATTTGATGGGCCTGAAATACTATTATTTTCAAGCAAGGGAACCCTGATAAAAAATTATCTAGAAATTTTTCCTAAGGATATTTCAAAGAATATTATTGCCATTGTGGGGGGGTTTCAAAAAAGTACATTTTCAAAGGAAATTTTTAGTTTATCTAATAAAGTTCTTTCCATTTCAAATTATCCGTTAGAAGCTTGGATTGTTATCAATAAAGTTATAAATTACTATGAGATTTATCATAATATAATTTAAAATCAGATAAAAGCAGTAAAGTTAAAAGATATGATCGTTTTTAGATCTTACAATATTACTTAAAACATTTTCCTTTTTCTTGCGCTCGTAGTGTAGTGGTCAGCATATCGGCCTTCCAAGCCGGCAACCCGGGATAGAGATATTCAATTCGGAACTCTACGGGAATTCAAATCCCGGCGGGCGCACTCTTAATCAAACTTTTAATTCAGAATTTTTTTTGTATTTTTAAAGCATATATTAATTTTGTTAAACAAAAAAGTATAAATATAAATTCTTTTATGTTATTTTCAGAAAAAAGCGCTCTAAAAAATTTATTATTTAATACTTCTCAACCATTTGCTTTCATCCTTATTTTAGAGCGTTTTTTTATTTTAATTTTTTATAAAAATAATTTACTATTTGTTTTATAATTCCGTGACGATAAGGATCACTATTTTTTATAATAAAAAGAATTAAATGTTACAGTTTTTTTAATTTATTGAAAAAATGCCCGTTCATTTTGCTTTCATCCTATAATTTTTCGCGCTAATCATACGGGCTTTTTTTCTATCTTGTTTTAAGATTAATTAGTTTTTACATTTTCATCAAATCCTTAATAAACAGCATAATTGTAATTACTCCGATTCATTTTAAATCATAAACTGAAAATTTTTTATCATAATCAAGACATTTATCATTAACCAATGGTTAAATATAGAGAAAAGGAATTTAAATCGGCTTTAAACAAATTAAAATATCCCGATTCTTGGTTTTGGGCACGCTATACTATAAACCCTTATTCTGGATGTGAACATGCTTGTATTTATTGTGATGCAAGAAGTCAAAGATATTATTTAAACGATTTTGAAAATGAGGTCATTATTAAAAAAGATTTAAGTAAGAAACTTGAACAAAAAATTAGACATGCGAGAAAATTACTTCCAGATGTGGTGGCTGCTGGAGGGGTAAATGATGCATATCAACCAATTGAGAAGATTATTGGAAATACTCGTAAAATATTACAAATATTAGCAAAGTATAGATTTCCTGTAAATATTGCTACTAAATCTAATTTAATAACTAAGGATCTTGATCTCTTTAAAAAAATTTCCGAAGATACATGGTGCGCAATTGGGTTTTCAATAACGACAATAAATGAAGATTTAGCAAAGTTTTTAGAACCATATTCTTCACCTCCCACTGAACGATTAAAAGCGTTAAAAAAAATTAAAACCCAGGCACCTAACATACAAGTTGGGACATATTTCATGCCAATTATTCCTTTTCTTGAAGATGATGAAGAAAACATTAGGGAAGTAATTAAACAATCCAAAAATGCTGGAGCAGATTTTCTATTATTCTCTCCAGGTTTGACACTAAGGGATTTACAGGCAGATTTTTTTCTAAAAAAATTGAATGAAAGTAGTTATGGTTATGTAGTAAAAAAATTGTTAGATCTCTTTAAGGGCCAAATTTATCCCCCTGCTGATTATGCTAGAAAAATTCATCCAATTTTATTAGAATATTGTGAGAAATATAAACTAAATATTAGAATTAAAAGATGGATACCATCAGATTATCGAAAATGGAACTAAAAGATTTCGGAATTGTTATTAAATAAAGAATATGTAGATGCCCTTAAAACGGGAAAATCCAACAAATCCATGATATGGGCAGGTTTAAATTTAAATAACTTAGAAGAGTCTATTTTAGATGTGTACAAAAGAGGAGAATTATTTAAATTAAAGAATTTTAATCAAAAAATCATTGAATTTATTAATCCTTACTTCATGGAAAATGAAGATTTAAAACGAAAAACGGGATTAGACCAATTTTTATAATAAATTTAAATCGATATTAAAAAATAAAAGAGTGAATATGGATAAAACTAAGGTTTATGTAATAAAACGGCATTCAAAAGAAACCACTCAGGATCTTCTTCTTAGAACGCTTAAAATGGTACCTTTAAAGAATTATATTACCAATTCGGAGAGTTTAATTTTAATTAATCCAAACTGGGTTACCTCTGACCATTCCAAAACTGGAAACGTAACCTCTACTGATACTTTAGAAGGTATTGTGATATATTTAATAGAAGAAGCTGGAATTTCCCCTAAAAAATTAGTTGTGGCAGATGGGGGAAGCTATTCTACTGATACAACGATGGAAATTAATGAAGTGTTCAAATTAGAGCAGTATGGTATCAAAATATTAAATTTAAATGATGATGAGATTGTGAATGATGTGAAAGTCCCCCACCCATTAGTTTTAAAATCTGTCAACATAGCAAAAACCGCGATGGATGCGAGCTGTATAATTTCAGTTCCATCCTTGAAGACTCATAATATGGCTAAAACAACCCTTACTATGAAAAATCTCATGGGCACGATCCTCCCTAAAGGCGTGATGCATTCCTCTATCCATAAGAAAATTGCGGATTTAATCTCAATTTTTAGATCTAAGATGAAATTCCAACTTATTGATGGCATTATTGGCTCAAGAGGCTCTGAACTAGGAGGGAGTCCTGTTAAGATGGATTTAATTATTGCCGGAGAGGATCCTGTGGCAGTTGACAGAGTAGGAAGTGAAATAATAGGATATGGCTTAGAAAAGGTTAAATATCTTAAATATTGTCAACAAAAACATTTAGGAATTGCTGATCTGGAAAAAATTGAAATATTAGGGAATTCTATTAAGCAAGTTTTCCATAAGTTCTGAATTTGTCTTTAAAGATTTATCCTTTTAGATATATTTAAATTTTTCATAGATACTATAAAATAAAGATAAATTTTTTTGCAAACTTCTTTAAGATTTATTATCTGGGAACAATTGGAAGTGGGGATTTATAGAACACATTAATATTGATGATAAAATCTATCCAATTTTAATTCGCTTATTAAAAAATCGAACGGGAATAAATTTTCAATATTATCGACGGAATTTTATTGAAAAGAGAATCAAATCTAGAATGATTCGAGTCTCTTGTAATACTCTGGAATCATACTATAATTATTTGTTTTCCCATCAAGAGGAGATAGCTAAATTCATTCATGGTTTTAATATTAATTATACCCATTTTTTTAGAGATTGGGAAGTTTTCAAGACCTTTCAGGATATATTTCTGGCGAGCTTAGATCAAAAAATAACCAATTTCACCCCCCTAATCAAACCTAGTCCGTCAAAGTTGAGAAAATTTCATACCAAGGAGAACTATATTAAAAACCAGGCAAAAAGAAAGGAGAAAAACGAAGAAATTGATCCATTTTCTTCTAATGTTCTAGCAATTTTAAATCCGCTTTCGATTTTTCAAAAAATAAGATCTTCCAATAATTCTAAAAAAGTTATTGATATATGGAGTGCACCTTGTGCTTCTGGAGAAGAACCTTATAGTTTGGCAATGATTCTAGATACGCTTGAGCAGTTTATTCCAAATTTTCCTAAATATAGAATTGTGGCCACAGATATTGATAATGATGCAATTAATAAGGCAAAAGCAGGGATATATGAAGAAATGGCGATGAAAGAGATGCCAGAATATTTTAAAACTAAATATTTCAAAATGAAAGAAACTCATTTCGGATTTAGATATGCTATTAGCGAGAATATAAAGAATAAAGTCGAATTTTTTACCGAAGATTTAACTAAAGGACATGCAAAACCATGGAAATATGATGTAATTTTTTGCCGCTATCTTTTAATTTATTTTAATCGTATAAATCGTAATATGTTTCTTAAAATCATAGAGAATAAGCTGAATGTGGGAGGATTACTAGTATTAGGTAAAACAGAAACACTATTTAACAAACATCCCGTTTTAAAATTGATAGATGAGAAAAATCACATCTACATAAGATCCTATTAGCTATACTCTCTTCCAAAATTCTCTATTGGGTGAAACTATGCACTAAAAATTTCATTAGCAATAATTTCAGTGGGATTAAATATATTTGTATCGCCATTCCAATCCTTTAAAATATTATAATAAAGAGTCTCGAATTTTTCCACAAATTCTTTTAAAACTAGTTTGGGAAAATTTAATTCTTCTGAGGTATATAATACTCCTGAGACCAATTTGCTTGAGTAAATAATCACATTCTCTCCCTTTTTCTTAATAACGGATATTCCTTTATCTTTTTCTCCCGCTTCAGTTAACGCTTGAAGCATTATATTTATACTAGCGATAGCGGCAGAAATCAAATGCTCATCCATTATTTGTTTTTTTTTTTCAAATATTTTATAATACAGACATATTCCTGCAGAATTTACTAAAAAAACGGCTTCGATTTTTTCCTGCCAATCAAATTCATTAAACGGGGGTAGCTTTAAGAAAAAATAGGAAAGAATTACGACCGAAATCAACTGAAGCATTGCTCCTATCATTCTTCCTTCAAGTCCTAACACCTCTATTAATGCATCTGTTGTAAGTAAGAATCCGATCAACATAAACGCGAGTCCACTGAATAAAAGAATTCCTTTTGTTTTTATTTTTTTAATAAATTTTATGATATATATTATAAAAAAAGAGAGGAAACCAATCCAGAATATGTAGGTTATTGGTTGCGTCAATGTAATATCAATTAGAAATACAATTACAAAAAGAAACGCACAAATTGAAAAAATAAAAGTAAACAAATACCTTTTAAATAGAAAAATGTCATATTTTTCTATAAATACAAGCAAAAAAAAAGCTGCAATAATCATCGTTAAATATCCAAAATTTAAATATAAAGCTCTCTTGCTACCTTTTTTCCAAATATAAAAGGGAGATACAATAGTTTCAGACACATAATAATCTCCTATTATGAAAAAAAACCACATTAATGAGAATCCAAAAAATAAAGAAAAATATCCAAGATCCTGTAAGTTACGTAAATTTTTTTCTTGTTTAAAATATCGAATTAAGAAAATAAGGCTTATTTCAAACCCAGTAATGATATAAATCCATTCCATTATTAATAATGGTAATCTTAAATCTCCGCTAATTGGAAAATTCAAAAATATCATTTTATTCCTCCTTAGTGAATCAAATCCTCGATAATTATATCAAAACTACCAAAAATTTGCTCCTCACTTCCTTTTAAAGTGTCTAATTTACTTAATAACTCTCTATAAAACGATTCAAACTGTTTTTTAATCGCTTTCAAGAAGTTTTTATTGCTTTTTAGATCTTTTTTCACTACTAAAGCATAAATAATTTGAGATAAATTGCCTGAGCCGTATTCTAATAAAATTAATGAATCTGCTTGTTTAATTTTATTAATTTTTTCTCCCCTAGTATTCGTAATAGCTGAAAGTATACTATCTATGCCTATAATACCGACAGAAAAAAGTTTTTCGTAATCCTTTGATTTGACTTCGGATTCTATTTGAGAGAAATCATGACTGTATAAGCAAAAATTATTGTTTTGGTTGATAATGAAAAATTTCAAGATATTGCCCTCCCATTTAAATCCGTAAAAAGATGGGAATACATAAAGACCAATCAATGTAAAAATTAAACCGAATATCAGTAAAATTATAGATATAAAAGATAAGTAATAGAGATATCCTGAAAGATTAAAAGTCTCTATACTATCCAGGATGTATAAAATAGATATTAAACTCAATAAATCTCCAATAATAATCAATAGGGATCCAAATAAGACTATTGATTTATTTAATGGAAGCCTTTCTATCTTAATTTTTAAAAATCGGTATAATAGATATATTGCTAACTGAATTCCAATAATGAAAATAGTTATATATAATAAAAATTGTATTTCTTCAGCGGGATTCAATTGAAAAATCATACCTTATACCTAAAAATTAAATTATTTGAAATTTAAACTTGTTTTCTTAAAATAATATTAAAAAAGGAATAACCAAAAGATTATTTAAAATTTTAGGTTTTAATTATAAATCATAATATTAATGGTTTTCTCAATTGTAGAATGAAATTGAAATTTTACCTTAAACACTGCTGAAATCTAAAAGTAAATTTTTTTTTTATATACATAAAAAATTATATAATTTTAAATTTTTTATTCAAAATAAATCTTTAAAAAGATGTGATTAGTTTGAGAATAAAAGGTGAGGAAACTCTGGATGGAGAATTAATTAAAACTCCAGAACAATTTATAGAAGATTTATGCAATAGAATCAATGTATTGCATAATACAATGATGGATGAGGAAAATAAAGAATTACAATTAGCTTATTTAATCGGATTTTTAAAAGTTTTTGCTGGTAGATTAAATCGTGTGTGCGAAAGAAAATAATAGATAATATTATTTTTCTTTAAAACACTAAAAAGGTTTTTATGAGATTTCTTACTTTAGAAAATAACTTATTTTGAAATAAAAATGATATTTCAAAATAAAAAAAGTTTAAAATATATGCCAACGTGGCGTAGCCCGGTAAGTTGGAGGAGTTATTCTCTACTTGGGTAGGAACGCACCAGATTTATCGGGATTGCCGATAATGGTGAAACTGAAGATCTGGGTATCGAGCAAATTGAGAAGATCTCTCTATTTCGGCAAGGTTCAAAAAATAGTTCTTCTTCAGACTTTTCTGGAAATCCCTCCGTTGGCAAACATTTAAACTTATTTTTTATTCTATTTTTACTTGCTAAGATTAGGATAAAAATTCCCTTTTTCTTATAGTTGATAATTTATACTTTCAATAAGGTTATTATAGACATAATAGATACTATTAAATATTATCGTAATTTAGAGAATCTCAAATACTAGCAATTTAATATAATAAAAGTGATAAATATGAGTACACAATCAAAACCCCAAGAAAAGAAAACAGAACCAAAAAAACCTAAACCAAAGAAGAGTTCGGGAGACGAGGGTCTCATGAACCTTGCAAACTTTTTAGGAAAAATAGCATGGATAATTGTGCTTATTGAAGGTTTTATTTTCATTTTCTGGGGAATTTACTACTTGTACTGGGCTTCTGTAGTGACACAGGTATCTGAGCAATATGGAGTATACAGTTATGTTGCGGCCGATATAGCAACCTTAACATTATATGGTGTGTTGTACATCATAGGAGGGATATTAGGAATTCTTTTCGCAGTTGCATTTGTAAAACCACGATTTTCCAATAAATGGGCTGATAAAGACTATGATTATCTTTTAAATGATGTTATTAAGCTCGGTAGTACTAGAATTCCATTGTTTCTTATTATAGGAATAATCTTAGAAATTTTTATGTCATGGTGGGGGGGACTAATAATATTAGTACCTCTATTGATTCTAATCTTCGCGGGACCCAAGGAATATAAATGGACAGAAAAATAATAATCTAAAACTAAAGTTATAATTAATTTAAATCCTTTTTTTTTTTAGTTTCAATTGACCTAAAATTTTATTTATTTTACTTTAGGTTCATAAAATGATATCTCTGTTTAAAATACAAAATAAAAGTTATCAATAGAACTATTATGTTTAATGAAAACACTTGTCAGCAATGTGGTACATGTCTTGAACAATGTCCTTTTTTACAATTACCTAAAGACCAAGCTAAAGAAGAAATATCACTTATGATTAAAACAAGAAATTCTCGAAAAATACTAAAAAATTGCGCAGGATGTTCCTATTGTGATACAATTTGTCCGACAAACTCTAATCCTTCTGCGCTTAGGAAAGATATTCGATTAAAACATATTCGCTCAAAGGGAATTAGCAGTTTAGCGTTTATAACTCAGGATATGCCCAATAATCTGATGTCTATTAGTCTTGAAGTAAATACTGAAGAGAAAAAACGCGATATAGAAAAGTATAGTAATCCCATGAATAATGAAGCGATGTTTTATTTAGGTTGTGGTATTCCTTACATTTTTCCAGATTTAGCTAAAACGAAATTATTAGGAGATTTGCCCTTATTAGGAGGAATGAAAAATTGCTGCGGGGGGTATGTTTATAATTTTTTTGGTGAAGAAGAAGCAAAAATAAAAGGGAATGAGCTTCTTGACAAAATTAAAAACCTGGGTATAAAAAAACTTATTTCCTTTTGTCCCGATTGTGAGAAGATGATTCAAGGGGTTTATCCCTCAATTTTAGAAGGATTTAATATAGAAAGCCAAACAATTGTTGATTATTTGATTGAAAAATACCATAAAGGCGAATTAAATTTTAGAAATAAAGTAAATCAGAGAATTACATTTCAGGATCCCTGTCCTTGGAGAAAATTGGACAAGAAGATATATGATGGTCCAAGGGAATTTCTCGAAATCATTGGAGCAGAAGTTGTAGAGATGAAACATAATAGGAAGAAATCTCTATGTTGTGGGGCTCCTGTTGCAGTATCCAATAGACCTTTAGGCAAGAAAATTGCAAAAATGAAAATCTCAGAAGCAAAAGATGTAGGTGCAGAAGCTATTGCTTTTATTTGTACGGGTTGTCTTTTTGGACTGGCTAAATATGCCTCAATAAAAAATATTGAATCCTACTATATCACAGAATTAGCACAAATGGCGATTGGAGAAAAACCTTCTCATCAAATAGTTAACACTATAAAACAGATGGAGAATCATTTGTTTAAAAAAGTCGGTGAAAATCCTACATTGATGACCGACAGATATTTACTGAAAAATGGCAAAATCGTGCGAATTTAAATCCAATTTTTAGGTCTAATTTAGTTTTAATTGCTTGAATTATTTTCAATAATACATTATTTCAAATTTAAAATAGCAGAAACTGTGAAGAAAATGGCAAAATTTATTACTCAAGCTATTAATGATGAGACTCTTGAGAAGTTAAACCTTGAAAATCGATATAATTTCTTGAATGCGTGCGTAAAGCCAATGTTAAATTCACAAGAGATGGGATTTCTTAAACAAGTGGAAGAATTCTGTCTAAATTACGAAAAAAATAATAAGATAACTCATGGCTCTAATGAGGATATTTATGATTGGATTTTTGATTTCGGGAAAGAAGGATATATTTCAAGGGCTCATAAATTTGATGTGATTGATTTGAACTATAATCCATGGGGCTTGACTGTTGAACTAATGAGAGCACTGGCCTTATGTTTTTTTGATCCTCAACTTTTAATGATGTTTGGCGCCACTATTTTAGGAATAAATCCTATTGAGGCTCATCATGAGAATATTCCTATAAGATTACAAGCATTAAGGGAGATTGTAACTGGTCAGTCTCCTTCATGCATATTAATCACAGAGCCAGAAAGAGGTTCTGATGCAGTACATCAATTAACTACATGTGAAGAGCAGCCAGATGGAAGTTTAATACTCAATGGAGATAAAATATTTAATACGAATGCTCCCAAATCAAAATGGGCTGTCGCCTACGCAACCGGTGAAAGAAATGTTGGCACTAAAATGGCCCAAGTTCTGATTGATACCTCTTGGGAGGGATGGAATTGTGAAAGAGTCTACATTCCGTGGGTTCCTAAACTTTATCTGGGAAGAGAAAATTTAGTGAATCTTAGAGTACCTAAAGATTATATCTTAGGCGGAATTGGAAAAGGAAGAGGGCACTTATTTGAAGGGCTTGTAGTTGAGCGTATCATGATTGCCACTCAGAATATCTGCGAAGCATGGAATAGCATAGCTCATGCAGCAATTTATTCAAACATGAGGAAACAATTCGAGCAACCCATCATCCAATTTCAGGGTGTGGGGATGCTACTTGCTGAGTTGTTTGCAAGAACTCAAACTTTAACCTACGGATTATTGAAATTCTGTGAAGATTATGACGAATTAGCACTAAAATATGGTGGAGAACATTCAATACCTCCAAATATCAGTCGATCATTGGTGGCAATAGCAAGCCAATTTAAATATACTTGCGCAGATTTGAGCAAAAACGTTTGTTATGAAGCTGGCAATTTAATGGGAGGTGCAGGACTTTGTGATAACACCCTAATGCATGATTTAATAAACATTTCAAGAATACAGGAGATTGTTGGGGGATCTCGCCAAATTCAACTATATATAATTTCTAATGCATTAAGTTCAATTTTTAAAGTCTTGTAGTTGGCAATTCAATTTTATTTCTTTTTTTTAATCTTATATAACAATTTGTTTTTACACACAAAAATTTAATACTAAAACAATCTTAGGTTAGAAGCAAATTTTAAGATTCTTCTACTAAGATAGAATTTTAGAAATTGACATAAAATTAAATATTACTTTTTTTTTTACTTCTTTAGTATTATTTTCTATGGGGTATAAGTATGAGAAAAGTAAAAATCATTATTTTAATAAATTTACTTATCATTCCAAGCTTATTCTTATTATTTACCACTCTGAATACCACAAATCTCACATCCCAAAATAGTAATGAGGATGATAATGGAAATTATTATTTTGAGAATGATTTACTTAAGATTGCCGACGATTCTTTTGAGGATAACGATGTTTTTAGTGCTGCGTGGGAAATTCAAATGAGTTATTATCCATCAATGTGGTGTGAAGATAATGATTGGTTTAAATTCAAGGTAAATATTGGTGAGAGATTCGTTGTTAAAATAAATTATGATAACTATTATGGGAATCTAAGTTTGGCGCTATATAATTATACAGGGGATTTGCTTGACTTTGATAATGAAACTATTACTTGGAGTTCGGATTATGACAATGATTACTACTATATCAAAATATCTTACTTTACAATTTTCAATAATTATGACTTGGATATTTATACAATTTATGATAAATATGAACCGAATAATGATATTTTGACTGCGGCAAAGATTAATAAAGGCTTCCACCGTGGATTATGGTGTGATGATGATGATTGGTACGCGTTTTCTGCTAATTTTGGAGAAATTATTAACATAAGTATCTTTTATGAACTTTCGAGCGGAGATTTAGACATTAAGATATATGATAAAAATGGTTATTTAGGCAATTCAGATAATTGGGATAAAGATTATGAGTCTTATTCATTTACAGCGAGTTATCCAGGTGATTATTTTTTATTAGTATACACCAAAACAGCTCTTGTCGAAAATTGGTATGACATGAAAATTCTTAGTCAAGAAATAACTATTTTTTCTGATAATTTCGAAAGTGGCTATTTAGATACGTCAAAATGGTCTAAAAATGGAGTAACCAATTATTGGCATGTTACTACAAGAGACTACTATGGTACAGGATTTCATAGTTTATGGTGTGGAAACGAGAGTTCAGACAGTTATGATAAAGGATTTTCATATAAGGATTCTGTGATTATAAGTGATTTAGATTTGCGAGACTTTTATTTTGCTGAATTGAGCTTTGATTTAAATTTTACATCTGGATCAGGGGAATATATAAGTATATCTGCTAAAGTGGTGGGAGATAATTTATATAATAGCCCTAAGTATACTGATAAAATATTAGAAATAGAAGGAACTTCTGAAAATACATATGGGTGGGAAAAGCACACTGTTGATTTATCATTCTTCTGTGGTTTTGAGCATGTTGATATTATCTTTAATTTTGAAGCTGATATTATCGATAATTATGGCGAAGGGATTAAGATTGATAATGTCTTGGTAAAGGGTTGCAAAGACTATAATTTAATAGGTAATTCGCTAGGTATTAATGTTGGAGATGAATTTTATTATTACTTTCCATATATAAATGAATATATATGGAGAGATGAACTATTTGGCAGAAATATTTTTCCCTACTCTCATGAAACCATAAAAATTGAAATATTTTCTATTTATGATAGAGGAGCATACTGGGATATAATCGCGAGATTTTGGGACCCATGGGACGATTTTGATGAATTAAGAGGAACAGATGAGATAAAATATATGGTGTATAAAAATCCTCTTAATATGAAATCAGGAGCTGATTACTTCATTCCAAATAACAATATTATCCAATACCTACAATGTGCTGATAATACAGATTGGTTTAATAACTATAATATTGAACATTGGTGTAATCCTTATTGGAATGATTATAGTATAGAATATTTCTACGGAGATTTTAGAGTTAATTTATATTATACGTCGAATGGGATACTTAAAGGAATTAATATTTATAAGATGTATGGTACTTGGGATGAAAAAGTACTAGAAATGTGGTTAGGCGAACCTATAGATGACGGTGATGATGATGAAGAAGATGAAGAAGAAAAGCGTGCAGTACCAGGATATGATATGGTGATTATTATTTCACTTATCTGTTTTGTTTCACTAATAACAGCAGCAAAAATGAAAAAAACAAGAAAATAAAATTTTTTTTTGCGCTTTTTATTAATAATTTTAATTTTTTTATTTTGAACTAAGTGAGTGTATTTTTAAATCTATAAATTACTCTTATTTTTAAAAATATTAAATTTTATGCCGACTTAAATTTGAATTATCCTTTTTTGAATTTTGTCGTAATAATGGGTAAATTCGGATAAAAAAAACACAAAAACTAACAAATTCTCGTCGGTATTAAATATTTTTCTGAGGAATATGATTTTATGGCTTAAATTAGAGATCCCCTAAGTGAAAATTATATCTAAAATGTAGAATTTTAACCCAAACATTTAAATTGGTTATTACATATAGTATTATAAAACATGGAGGAAAACGTTTGATTGTCCTAAAATATAAACGGAAAAAACCAATTATCCAATTCCAGATTACAGATTATATATTTGGGCTAGAAAAAGAGGTTTATATAATGAGTATTCCGAAAGATTACAGGAAAGCGATGAACTTAATAACTAGTGTCCCTCGAAAGGTAAAAAAAAAACGCGGTAGAAAGAAGGATATA
>SDNV01000236.1 GCA_004524515.1 Promethearchaeota archaeon | reverse complement strand
TAACTGAACGTATTGTTAGATTGGTGCAACCGGGAGAGGTTAATTTTATTCAAGGAGATGCTCTCAATATAACTCAGGAATGCAAAAGAATTAATAATATTATTTCCAAAATCAATATTGATGTTGCATTTGTAGGAATCGGGGAGAATGGACATTTGGCGTTTAATGATCCTCCGGCAGATTTTGAGATTAAAGATCCGTATATTGTGGTATATCTTGTTGAAAAATGCAGAATGCAGCAAGTCAGAGAAGGCTGGTTTAAATCTATTGAGGAGGTTCCAAAAAAAGCAATATCAATGTCAATTCAAGAAATAATGAGGTCACGAAACATAATCTGTACATGTCCGGATGAAAGAAAGGCTCAAGCAGTAAAATTTTGTCTTTCTAAAGATACTAAAATAACGCCGATGCATCCGGCTTCTATTCTTAAGTCTCATTTCAATGTATACTGTTATCTTGATAAATTTTCTGCTAAATTATTATAATATGATTAAAAGAAAAGGTGAATATCATTACTATTCCGGGTTGGGTAGACCTTCAAGTAAACGGATATAAAGGTGTAAATTTTTCAGATCCATCACTTGCTTTAGAAGATATACATACTGTAAGTAGTGAACTTTTAAAGAATGGAACTATTGCTTACTGTCCAACTATTATCTCTTCCCCTTTAGAAGTATATCAACATAATTTACCCTTAATAGCAGATGCTATGAGACAAAATAGCGGTGCAGAAATATTAGGAGCACATATAGAGGGTCCCTTTATTAATCCAGAGGAAGGAGTTAGAGGAATTCATCTAAAAAATAATATTTTTCCTCCAATAATTGAAACTTTTAAAAAAATTCTTAATTGGTCCAAGGATATAATCTCCATAATAACATTAGCACCCGAAATTCAAGGTTCTATTCAATTAATTGAATACATCGTGAACAACACAGATATAATCGTTTCTGTAGGCCATAGTATGGCAAAGAGTGATGATATAAAGGCAGCGATAGAAGCTGGTGCTAAAGCTGCTACACATGTAGGAAATGGAATTCCTCCGTATATTCCAAGACATAATAACCCACTTTGGTCTATATTAGCAGAAGAAAGAATTTATGGACTTTTCATTACCGATGGTTTTCATATTCCTCCCGATTTTATAAAAGTATGCTTAAAAGCAAAAGGGATAAATAAATTCATAGTAACAAGCGACTTAACACATTTTGCGGGATTAAAACCGGGACCATATTCATTTTATAATACCAAGATAATCTTAGAAATAAATGGATTTATACATAAAGAAAATTCAGAATTGCTTGCAGGTTCTACCAAAACGATGATGGAATGCATGAATTATGTAGCTTCAATATTACAACTAAATGAAATTGAGTATTATAAAATTGGTTTTGAAAATCCATTAAAATTAATTAATAAAACTCTCAAAAATAATAAATTCTTTAAAATTGTTTTTCAAAACAATAAATTTCATTTAATTAATGAATATTAATTTTGAATGAAAAGTTAATTTAATATACTACATCTTTATAACTAAAAATAACGATCATGGTTATAAAATTACTATTTGATATAAGAAAAAATGAATGCAGAAATAAAAAAACCAACAGGAAAAAGAAATAAAGAATATGAGGATCCAACCTGTTTTAAGTGCAATAGTATTAATTATTGTACGGTTGGACGAGCTAGTAAAATATTGGACAACTGTCCTATGAAGATTAGCCCAGAAATACAAAAGCAAGCTAAAGAGCTCTATAAAAACGATGAATTTGTAAAAAAATCTACAGGTGTAGCTTCAACTGTAGAAGCAAAAGGATATATCCACTGGCCGCGATTGAAAGATACAATTGAATATGCAAAAGGGATGGGTTATAATAAACTAGGTTTAGCATTTTGTGTAGGTTTAATCTCTGAAGCTCAGAAAGTAGCCGAAATATTGGAAAAATATGGATTTAACGTCTGCGGGGTGTGCTGCAAAACAGGATCAGTTAAAAAAAAAGATGTTGGAGTGCCTGAAGAGTATACAATGTACTCCAAGACAGGATATATGATAGGCTGGATAACATGCAATCCCGCAGCTCAAGCACTCATATTAAATAAGGCAAAAACCGATATGAATATTATCATTGGATTGTGTGTAGGACATGATATTACATTTACTCATCTTTCCGAAGCACCAGTTACTACTTTAATAGCAAAAGATAGATCAATGCCCCATAATCCATCAGGAATTTTATTTACACATTATGGAAATGAATTTTTTCGTAAAGATCTACAAGAATTGAAACACCCAAATTCAGAATTAAATACTTAAATTGAGATTGAAAAACTTGATACTAATTGAACTAATAAAAATTTCCCTATAACTTAAACCCCAATAAATTAATTAATAATTTTCTCAATGAATTTAAACTCTAAAACCAGTCAGTAAATTCTTCAATAGATTTTCTATTTTTTGATCTTTTACTTCCTAATTTTTCTATTTCTTCGTCAATTGCACCAATAGCAACAATAGCCATTAATTCAAATCTTTTATTACTCAATTTAAAAATTTCATTAATTTTATCCTTATAATCTAAATTAATATCAAGAGAAATTGCTCCTATTTTAGGAAGAGCATGCGCTCCTAAAAGGATATTTTCAATAAATGCTCCAATAGCTAGAACATCTTTAATTCTGTTAGTGCTTCTGTCTAAATCTAAAAAAATTACAAAAACGCATGAGGCCATTTCATAAATATTCGTATGTTCGGTTAAAATTTCAGCCAGCATCATTTTAACTGTGGGATGGGTAACTACATTTACGCGATAAGGTTGGGAAACATTCTCTTCTAATGCAGAATTTCCACATTCTAAAATCTCTTTAATAACCTGTTGGGTTAATTTTTTAAAAGTAAAATTTCTTATACTCTTTCTATTTTTAATTATATCAATGAGATTCGAACTTAGGATTTCCATAATAAAAAATATATCTTATTTAGCATATAAATTTTTTTTAATAGAACGGATGGGACCTAAAACTATAAAGATTGTAAAAACATAAATTTATGAATTTTTTTTAATACCAATCCACAAAATCATCTATTGGTCTTCTCTCTCTCTGTGTATCACTTTTCTGTACGATGGCATTATCAATTTCTCCAATGCTAATCAATCCCATCAACTCAAATTTCTTTGGGTCTAATTTAAATATTTCGTTTATCTTTTCGGATTGATTTAAAATTTCCCCTATCCATACTGCTCCCAGATCTGGTTGAGCATGTACTCCTAAAAGTAAATTCTGCATGAAAGCGCCGATAGCTTGAATATCTTTTACTCTATGATAACTCTTTTCTAAGTCTAAAAATATCACTAAATTAACATATGCACTTTCAATAATGCCTCCGTATTTAGTACATTCTGCCAGCATTGTTTTAACTTTTTCATGTACAACAACATGGACTCTCCAAGGTTGATTGTTCATACCTGATGGTGC
>SDNV01000070.1 GCA_004524515.1 Promethearchaeota archaeon | reverse complement strand
CTATTATCTTAAGGTAATTCATCTTTAAATTTTTAAACTCCTTATTTAAATATTTAAAATTAAAATCAAGAAGATACACATTAAGAATAATTTTGATATTATTAAATTGCGTGAAATAATCGTTTCACGATCAAATACATGATTATGGTATATGCAAGGGTAATATCCATAAAGATTCTTAAACGACTAATTTTGCTAAAAATAGGCATTTAAAAAAATCTCAAAATGTAAATATACATGTTCTTATGTTAAATGTGTAAATTAACTATCTAATGTATGTTAACAATATGTTGAAAATTACTTTAACTTAAAAGAGTTGGGAAAGGATGGATGTTTCAATTGAACGTGATACTTTAAAAGAATTGATAACTTTTAAACTTCAGCACACGCACGATTTGATTCGGTCAATTTTGGACAAGTGGGGCGAAGGGAATTCAGATGATTTCATTTCCAAGGCAAAAAGTGGGGCGCTTGAAAACGCAGAAATGGATGGCATAATAATGCGTCAGCTCATAGCAGATTATAATAAATTGAGAGAGCTTCTTGATTCAATATGATTCTTAATTTACTTTAAATAGTTAGTCCATGTTCTAGTAATTTCTAACTTTAATCTTATTTATTCAGCATAGGATGTTAATTCTAAGATTTTCTTTATTAATTAATCTAATCCTTTTCTCTTATTAGCTCTTTCTCTCCATGCCACCTTTTTGCCATATTTCTCATTTCATTGAGAATGAAGGTTTTGCACACTTTATTTAGTAATTCCTCTGTTTTTCTGATTTTGAAGAACAAAGAGATAATAATATTGCCGAACTTCTATAGTAAAATCATTGGGCATTCTTTTGATAAGTTTATATAATTTTTTTTAGTAATCTTGTTCATAATAATTTACTATGAAATTTTTGTTAAATATTAGTCTATAAATTATAAATTCAGCTTTTTTGCAATATATTTTGCATAAAATATTTATGTAAGAGAATTTACTAATATTTTGACAATATTGATGAAACTGAGAGAGATTAGAAGGTAAATTAGAATCGATAAAGGTGGCATATGTGATATTAGTAATCAATTGTGATATTTTGATAAGTTTATAACAAAAACTTAAAATATGTTTAGAAATAATTTAGATGTGATTGAATATGGATGAAAAATTGCAATTAAGCGAAGAGATAAAGAATAAAATCATTTCGATATTAGTAAGGCACGGAATTAAAAAGATCTTAGTTTTTGGTTCTTATGCTCGCAATGAAGCAACTCCGCATAGTGATTTAGACTTAATTGTAGAGTTTCCCGAAGGATCAACTTTATTAGATCATATTGGTATCGAATTTGAATTATCTGAAATATTGAATATGAAAATTGATTTATTATCTCAAAATGGAATAAGTCCTTATATTAAAGACAAAATCATGAAAGAAGCTATTGTGATTTATGGATGAGTGAGAGGAATATTTTATTTTTAAAACATATTTTGGAGTCCTGTGAGCATATTATGGAATTTATAAAAGACATGAATTTTGAAACATTTAATCGATCAAGATTAATATAAAGTGCTGTAATTAGAGAATTGGGTATAATAGGAGAAGCTACGAAAAATCTTACTGAAGAAATAAGAAATAAACATCATAATATCCCTTGGAAAAAAATAGCAGGAATGAAAGATAAAATAACTCATGGATATTTTACTGTAGACTTAAGGGAAGTCTGGAATACGTCAGAAAAAGATATACCAATTTTAAAAAATAATATTAAAGATGTTATAAATTCAGAAAATTCTGAATGAATACCTTTATCTTCTATTATAAAAATATTGATATCTTGCAGAGGTTTTTATCCCTCCAAAATTGAGAATTCTTAAACAATATTAGGTATGTAAATCTATCAAATGAAAAATTTATTATGTAAAAAAATGAAGGAGTTATTGGAATAGATCATGTGAGAAATACTTTCTGTTAGAATGAGAAAAGAAATATTAATAGAATTAGATCGACTCGCGGATTTATTAGGTGTAGATCGAGCAACAATCGTTCGAAATATAATATTCCAAGGGATAGAGCACCAAAAATTAGAGCTTGGCATCAATCTATATTTGAAAGGGGAAACTTTAGAAAGATCTGCGAACATTTCGGGAGCTTATTTATGGGATTTAATTGAAGAGATAAAAAAAAGAGGAATAACTTCAAAAATCGACTTAGAACAAGAGAAGGACACCTATATAAAGATTATTGCAAAAAATAACAAGGAATTAGCCGAAAAAATACGGAATATTCAGTAATTTTTATTATATTTACTTTACTTTTTAGTTAGTTAAAATCTCAATGAATAAAAGAATAATGTATTAGCGAGCTCTTATTTCAATGTGTACCTTAGTTTCTTTAAAATAATTAGTCTATATTTGGATTCTTTTGTATTATCTTATTATATCGATTTAATTAATATAAAAATGTAAAAATGGGTATTCACATATTTTATGTGTAAATGAAATTATTAGTTAAGGTGAAAATATGCCGAATATTGCATTATCAATACCTCCCGAATTAAAAAAGGAAATGGAGAAATTTCCTGAGATAAATTGGTCTGAAGTTGCCCGAAATTCCATCAAGCAAAAAGTTGTAGAATTAAATTTTATGAAAGGATTAACTATGGATAGTGAAATAACGCCTGAAGTTGCATTAAAAATGGGTCAAGAAGTAAACCTCTTATTGGCTAAACGCTATAAGGTTAAATAATAATGAGATTGATCTTTGATGCTAATATATTATTTTTAGCTTTAATTAAAGATTGTATAACCGCAAATATATTAGTTGATGTAGATTTAAAATTATGCATCTGAGTCTCTATTTGAGGAATTTGCTAAATAAGAAGATTGTTTTTTAAAAAAAACTTATAGAACTAAACAAAATTTTGAGGTTTTTTATAAATCCCTTAGAATTAAGTAAAAATTCTTGTAATGTTCGGAAATAATCGACGATTATATTGTTAATGCTGAATTTCATACAACTGAAAAAGAACTCCCTGAAATTCCTCGATTACGAACAGTTAAGTATAAATTTTAATATTTAAAATGAAAATAAATCCAAAACACGACATACCCCATCTTTATAAATTTCTTATGACATATAAGCTGTATAAAAAATGAGTATAACTTTTATCACCTGAAATGTTGCGTAAAAAATCATATAGGAAAAAAGAATTTAAAATGTCAGAATAACGCTTAATGAAATAAAATTTTAATATGAGATTTATGGATAACAAATTGAAGAGGCATGAAAATGGACTTCGATAATGATGTGGCTGAGGATTTATTTAGTTATAAGTTAAAAAACATTCAAGAACAGATAATTAAAATATTAAAAAGATGGAATGAATCCGAAGCTTCCTTATTTTTAGAAAAAGCAAAAAACGGTACGTATTTTGAAGCAGAAAATGATGCTATAGATCTTAAACAACTCTTGCTTCAAGAGAAAAGACTAAAAAAACTCTTTAATTCATTATAGGAGCAATTTATTAACAGATTCGAGGATTATGTTGAGGAATATTCATTATTTTTGAAATAACCGTTCTTCTAAATGTTGTAATTCTTGTTGCGTTTGAATTCTGTCACCTCCAATAGGAATACGCGCATTTTTAAGAACTTGTAAAACTTCATATATGCTAAGATCTAACGCTTTTGCCAGTTGTTCGATGGATAATTCGCCAAGTTCGAACAGTGGTAATAATTTCTGAATTCTTAATTGTTTTAACCCATCGATAATTAGTTTTTTTGCAAGAGCGTTTTGATCGAGAGATAATCTTTTAGCATTTTCCTCTAATTCCTTTATCCAATCCTCATCCAATTCGGTATTAATAATTCCCACTAATTTTAACCTCCTTTCATTTCAAAATATTTTTCTATCTCAATTATTCTTTCGTTAGGGATCAAGAATTCAGTACTTAATTGGTATAACTTCAGTAAGAATTCTTCCCTAGTAATAATTTTTTTTAACGCAGCTTCGAGAAGGCATATTTCAACGCCTTGAGTTGGAATCTGATGTATCATTGCTATTTTTTTTGCTTTTTTATCTTGAGCTATAAAGATTGCATTTATTCCTTTCTTTTGTTCACTTTGTGTTTCCGATAACACTTCAGCTTCGCCATCCCCCAAATTTAAATAATATTTTTGTTCACATTCCATTACCGAAATCTCTTTATTATTAATTTTTTCTTGGATAATTTTAGCATCGGGATATTCCTTTTCCAATCCTTTATTAACCGTCTCATTCAATATTTCTGAAGTTATTATTATTTTTTCGAATATTTTTTTCATAACGTTGAAAATCTCCACCTTAATGACCCAAATTAAAGAACAGGAATCGAATTTAGCAATCAAACTTCTCAATATTAATAAATTTTATATGAAACTCTACTAGTTTACTAGTAATATTCATTTATTACTTTTTTGATAGTGGTTTCGGATTCATAGATAAGATTATTTGATGAAATCCCCCTTATAAATGCTTTCTAATTCATTATAATCGTAAATTTAGAATAAGTAGTCGAAATTTTTGAAAAATTTATCTTCTTCTTTTAGGAAATAAAAAGATCTATTCCTACTTTAAATAACTTTATCATATTTTTATTTTTCTCTTGAATTATTTTATTTTTGTTTAATAAGATAAAACAATAATTTCACTCATTTTGAATATGTTCCTAATTTAAAAATATATTTTTTCTAATTATTTAGAAAAGTACTTTTTAAATTTCCTGGAAAAAATCCGTGAGAGTTCCGACAAAATACCTCTCGAAAAAAATACAAGTCAAAATCTTAGTATCTTAAAGGATATTAATAGAATATTAATTTAGATATTAATATTTAGTTGTATATTATTAATTATGGAAAAAATGAGTTTTAATTTGAATACATTTATTGCTGAATGCAAAAAACATGTTCCTAATTATTTTAAAATTTTAATAAAAGAAAACACTTCAAAATTAGAGATAAACGAGACTAAAAGGGTAATTATCTCGTTCATAAAAGAATATATAAAGAATAATAATTCTAAATTCGATCGCACACGTTTTAATGTGAAGTTCATCAACAATTTCATCTATAAATTGATTCCTGAGTTTTATCCTGATTTGTACACAATTCCTATTTCAAAATTGCAAACAATTCTCTTAAATTTTACAAATTATCTTTCATTACAACAAGTGCTAAATATAAATCTTCAAAAGGAGATAATGAATTCAATTCAAAATATTCCCCTTAAACAAGAAAAGGATGCGAATAAATCTGTCGAGAACATTAATATATATAACCCAAACGAATATTCTGAGAAATATTTGGAAAAATTATTAGATAGAACTGAGAACTTAACAGAATTATTTTTAAAAAGTGATTATTCAAAATATTTAAATGCTAAAGAAATAGAGTTCACAAATGGGATTATTATTGAATTTACTGAGGCAATGTACGCTTATCATTTACAAAATATTGAAAACTGGACGCCGTATGCCTTAGAATGCACGTGTTTAGACGTTTTTCCAAGAAAAGTATGTGCAATTACAGATTATTTTAAAGCAACTTATCCCGTTTTAACGGCATATTTCTCTTATCTAAATAATAGAGGTGTTTTAACTATAGAACAGACTAGTAATTTAAAAATGAAGTTATATGAAATAAGTGATTTAATTGTGGAATATGCTTCAAATCCAGAAAATTGGAATTTTTCTAAATCATTACTGATGGAAGCTGCAGAGAGAGGAATCGATTTTGAGAATGAGAAAGAATTAGATACATTTTTAAAATTAAAGACATTTCAACATAATCTGAATGCTATTTCCCTCATCAGGAGGGAACAAGTGGACAAATATACAAATGAAGAAATTTTTCAAAAATTATGGGATTATGGGATTATGATTACAAAAGATCAATTTTTAGAAAGTGTGCATAAAAATTATTCGATAAATCAATTAGTCAAAAATTGGGAAAGGACTTTTAACATTAATCCTGAAGCGATTGATACAGATTTTGTTTGGATCTCAGCTAAAATTTTATGGGAACGGTTGGCTCCAGATGTTATTAATTTAGAACAACTTGATGACTTAATAATGGAAGGATATGACTCTTCAGGGAAAATGAATCACGAAAAAGCATGTATTACTTGGCAAGAAGTTTGGAGGTATATAAAAAATATGGATTGGAATGAAATAAGAAAAAATCCAGACATTGATGATTTTTATAAAGATTCTTATTTTATATCCGATTGGAGCCAAGATTTTATGATGGAATTATGGAATGCAGGTCTCTGCCAAGATCTAATTATCTTTTGCGAAGAAATACTAGAACTGTTACCAGAATCAGGTAATTTATTCATACATAATGTATTAAGGTATAGAGCAGATTCTCTGTATTTTTTAGGAAAAATAGAATCGGGGGAAAAAGCATTCGAGGCTTTGGTAGAACAGTTTCCTGAAAATCCATGGGGATATATAGGATGGGGTGATCAATATGCAGATTTTCGGAGGAGTTATTTTGATTTTAATAAAGCAAAATCACTGTTTTTAATGGGTATGGAGAAAGATCATTCGGAAGAGGAAACTGTACTAAGAAGAATTGAAATGTTAGAAGATGATAAAGAAAAGTTTGAGTTAAGAAATCAATTACTTTTGGAATATAATTCATATTTAACCAAAAAAAATCTAAGTAAGCAAAATAGTAGTATAAAAAAAGAACATGCAAAAGATTTTTTAAACAACCTTATTTCCCAATTTGATGGATTCGAATTAGAAGATTTCTTTGATTTTCTTAATTTAGAACAAATATTATTTTTTTTAGGATTTTGGAGTATCAGAGATAATATTGCAAAAAATAAAAGTTCATTATATAGACTGTGCCAAAGTATAAAAATATTTATCCAATTCTTACAAGAAGAATTTGAAGTTTTTTCAAATGAAGAGATGAAAGAAATCAAACAACTTTTCAATTCAAAAGAATTTTTTCTAGAATGCTTAGAAGAATTCAATGGAATACATAGAGATAATAAAAATTATAGAAAAAAATTTTCAAAATGGAGTTCAAAATATTTGGAATGGTATGATTGGAATAAAAAAAATGAAAATCGCACTATAAGTATTAAGAAGGTTAAACTTTCTAAAGAAAAAAGAGCTCTTTTCAAGAAAATCCTATGACATATAGGGTACTTGAAAAAAAGATGTAGTAATACTTTAAGATATTAGTTATAAATATGATTTTTATTATAAATCAAGTTAAATCTTTAAAGAATAAGATTTTTACATCGAATCGTTTTTTATTCAGTCCATTCTTTAGTTCCTATTCTTTTTCATAAAAAATCGCATCTCCATTAATTTATGAGCTAATGCAATAATAAAACAATCACCACACATAGGAAAAAATTAATAAAGATTTATTTAAATCGAAAAAACAACTCGAGATTATAAACAAAGAAATGTAATAATTATTTAATTAGAGTACGGCGATTATTTCACGGGTTCCCTATGATATATGCTTTTTAGGGTTTAAATGGATTGAAACTGTAAAAAATAATCATTTTATCTTAAAATGCAGACAGTTATATATGAGGAATCTAAAAGCTATTTTTCTACAATTATATCTGGTAATCGTTTCACGATCTATTAAACATTCCTCTACAATAGCATAGGTAAGTTTGTACTTATTTTTAATTGTTTTATTCCAGAAAAATTACATCGAACAATTGAAACAGATTTCGTTATTTAAATTGTTTGCTAATCTACATTTTTCATAAACTTATGCTATTGCTTATTTAATAAATTTGAAAATACTAATTAGTTAAATCCTCTAAGAAAAAGATTTTGATTTTAAAAGCGTTATTTTCAATTGGCTTTTTTAATTCTTCTTCTTTTTTGGCAAATAACGCAGGAATTTTATTTATTGTTGCTAATGCGATTGTCGCACAATCGGGAACTGATATCGTATTGTTACACTTTAATATACTAATATCTCTCCTGAAATGTTCTAATGGTGTTATATTAACATAATTTGAATCAATGAGATTATCAACCTTTTCAAATGCTTTTTCCTTTCCGATTTTTCTACATAATATATATTCAGTCTCTATGATTGCTAAGCTTGTCGTCATTGAAACAATATTTTCATTTAAAATATTTTTAAAAAGTTCAGATTCTTCACCAGATAAAAGAAGCGCTATAACAGCACCTCCATCAAGAACAACTTCTTTAAAAGGCACCTTCATCTCTTTTCCTCTCTGAATATAATTCATCTAACACTTCCTTGACATTTATGTTTTTAACTTTCTTACAAGCTGTTCGAAATTTTTCAATATCTCTCTTTTTTTGATAATTCTCTAATAAAAATTTGATCGTCGTATTATAATTTATCTTTTCTTTTCGTTTAATTTGTAATTGAGCCGCTACTTTTAGAAGTTCTTCCTTAGTTTCATCATCTATAGTAATTGTTGTAATTAAATTCACCTTATAGATTTAATATAATTCATAGAAAATATGGAATTCATAGTATTTATTTCTTTTTAATACTTAAGAACAAGAAAGCATATTCCTTTCAATAGTGGAATTAAGTTTTTAAAGGAATGTTTTTATAATTTTGGTGAAGAATCCTTTTTTATTATTAATCTACAAATTTGTTTCGGTTTTGGTTTTTAAAAAGAAATAATGATATCATATTATAAAGCAGTACATTTCAATTATATATTAAATAGCATCTGATGAAGATTATTTTTGATAAAGGAACCATTACCATCGATGAGATGCTCAATCTTTCGTATGGTACGTGGGATAGCAGAGTAAAGAAGTATAGAGCCGAGGCGCTCTATTACAGAGATGTCTTGGAGTATCTTGAGCAAGCTGGTGTTTCTTATGAAGATAATGTATTAGACTTAATTCCATGTCCGTTTTTTTCTTCAACAATAAAATTACGCAATTATCAAAAGGATGCTAAGGAGAAATGGTTCCATAACAAAAAAGGCGTAGTAGTAATGCCAACCGGGTCGGGAAAGACGATACTCGCCGTGAAGATAATTGAAGAGGTGAACTCATCGACATTTATCGTGGTCCCAACGCTAGATTTGTTGTATCAATGGAAGAAAGAGTTAAAAAAAGTCTTTGGTATAGAAATTGGAGAATTCACGGGGAATAAAAAGAAACTTGAGCCTATAACTGTCTCTACTTATAATTCTGCTTATATAAATGCGAGTTATTTAGGTAACAAGTTCAAACTACTTATTTTTGATGAAGTGCATCATCTTCCTTCAGAGAGTTTTAAGCAAATCGCCGAGATGTTTGCGTCTCCATTTAGATTAGGACTTACAGCCACACTTGAACGGGAAGATGGATTACATGAGGAACTACCAAGATTGATTGGAGAAAAAGTGTACGAAATAAGCCCTGAGCCTCTTGCCGGAGAATATCTGGCTGATTTTGAAACCAAGAAAATAATGGTCGAATTCACTGAAGAGGAGCAAAAAAAGTATAATGATGCGCAATCTACGTTTA
This sequence comes from Promethearchaeota archaeon, assembly GCA_004524515.1. Next base: position 4,994 of record SDNV01000070.1, on the reverse strand, counting down.
AAAATTATATAGTCTCCCAAAATATTCGAATGAGAAGTCCCAAAGACTTTCAAAAGATCATAATGCGCTCGGGAAGAGATCCTGAAGCAAGAAACGCAATTCTCGCGAGGAATAAAGCCGAAAAATTAGCATTTAATTCAATTAATAAACTAAAAGAGTTGGCAAAATTATTAAATAAGGATAATCGAACAATTATTTTTACTAAGCGCAATAATATGGTTTACAGAATCTCTAAACAATTCCTTATCCCTTGCATCACCTATAAAACTAAAAAAGAGGAGAGAAAGGAAATATTAAAAAAATTTAAAGATGGAACATATAGCACGATAATATCGTCTCAAGTCTTAGATGAGGGAATTAACGTTCCCGAGGCAAATGTTGGCATTATTTTGAGCGGGACGGGAAGCTCTCGAGAGTTTATTCAAAGATTGGGACGAATATTACGCCCCGTAAGAGGGAAAAAAGCCATCTTATACGAGATTATCACCAAAGATACCATGGAAGTGAGAACCTCATATCGGAGGAAGAATTAAATGCTTACTAAAGATTTACTTTTGGTTGAAGTTAGAAGAGATAAGGTTAGACCTAAATACTTGTACGATTCTGAACTAGCTAAAATCCTCATCTCACTATTTAAAGAAAATCTTGGAAATAGAGTTAATGAGTTAAAACGACAAATAAAAAAAATAGAACGGGGAAGAACCGATTATAAAGTTGTGCGCGCCCTGGCAGAACTTGTTCAGAGAACTTGCAAATTTGTCCCAAGCACAGATTTGGATATACTTCACATACGAAGGGCATTATTTGCAAAAGGATTCGTCGTAGATGAGGAAAAAAGGGACTCGATATTTGAAATAGTTGCTGAAGATTTTGGAGTTTCGAAAGAAGATCTAGAAAATGCCATGTTTGCGGATTTGCCAGAAGAGCAAGTATTAACCCAAATTGACGTTCCAACTCCAGAAGACCTCATGAGAAAATATAATCTTTCGCTCACTCAAGCTCTCTTATTTAATGCTACTGAAATGGTTTTTACGGTAGGAGAGAATTATCAACAAATATTTAGAACCATTAATTATCTTGGTCTTATGTATGAAACCGATGGAACAGAGTTACGGGTGAATGGTCCCGTTTCACTACTAAAAAACACAAAAAAATATGGTACTTCCCTGGCAAAACTCATCCCCTCCATCATTCAATCAGATAATTGGTCTCTGAAAGTAAAAATTAAAATGGAGAGGGGTAATGAACCCAGGATATTTACATTTACTTTAAATTCAAAAGAAAATGTCCCGTTTCCAAGATTCAAAAAAAAAATTATTGAATTTGATAGCAAAACAGAAGAGCAGTTTTATAAGGATTTCGTTCTGTACGCACCAGACTGGGAAATAAAACGGGAACCTACATTTATTAAAGCTGGTAATTATGTAATTATTCCCGATTTTGGATTTTATAAATCTGGAATCACTATATTTTTAGAAGTAGTGGGATTTTGGACACCAGAATATCTTCAAAAGAAAATTAAAAAGTTTAACGAGACGGATACAATGATCATCGCAGCAGTCAATCAAAATCTCAAATGGTCTCGGGCTGATTTTCCGGGAGATGTTATTTTTTACGAAAAAAATATTCCAATCAAAACAATATTAGATATTTTGAAAAGAGAAGAAGAAAAGAATATCGAGATGGAAATTGTATTTACTCAAACAATTGAACTGGATGAGGATATTGCTGATTTGAAAACTCAGGCAAAATTATTAAATATAAGCCAACAGGCATTAGAACAAATTGAAATTCCAGATTATTTTATTATCGGCGAGAAGCTTGTTTCGAAAAAGTTTTTAGAGAAATTAAAGAAAGAAATTGGAGGGAAAAGGAAATTTTCAGAAATTAAACAAATCTTGGATAAATATCAACTAACAGATAAAGCATTAGAGCTCATTGGATATAAAATTGTCTGGAAAGGGCTAATTCCTTCAAAAATAATCAAGAAAACAAAGTCATCTGAGTGAAGTATGCAAAGTTAGTGCATTGTTAATGCGATTTCCGCAAAATCGGGAAGCAACTTCATATTATTACATATTATTTAATTTACATTTTAATCTATTGATATCTCGAATCAATGATTCTAGGAGTTTGCGAAATATAAAGATTATATAACAAAAAAGACCCATTGGACTAAAGAGAATCTTGAAAATTTCTATAAAGTTCTAATTTTTTGAATAATATAGAATTTAATTATAGCAAATCAAAAATCTTAATAGAATTTTTAACATATAAAACTACGAGAAATTTTTTGATCTTAATTGAGATACTTATTAGTAGATATTGAAAAAAACATTGATACCCTTATTTTGATCAAAAATGAACGTTCAGATTGACAAGGTTAAAGGAACGATATTGTAGATATTAAAGAAACATAAAGAGAAGAGAGCTTCTCTATTTGGTTCAATAGTGAGGGGGGAAATAGGTGGTAGATATATGGCATCAAAAAATATCTCGGTTCGACTGGAAATATATGAGAAATTAGAGAAATTAAAACAAAAGGGCGAAAGTTTTTCGGATGTTATCGAAAGGATATTGAGTGAAGGATTAAAAGTCAGCACATCCCGCTTAATGAAGTATTTTGGTATATGGGCTGATTTTCCCGAGACTATTACTAAAGAAGCTGAAGTATTCCGTAAATCAATGAATGATAATATTGAGGAACGGGTTAAGGAGGGATTAGATGATCTTTCTAGACTGTGATGTCATAATTGCGATTTTACGAGGAAAACCTGATATGGTGGCATTTCTTGTAGCTTATTTAAAGTCAATTTTCACATTTCCTATCATTGTTCTAGATAATGAAAATCTATTTCTATTAATGATTTATTTTTAATGATAAAAAAAAAAGGAAATAATCTAATAAATCAATAGGTATTTATAAGAAAAATGACATATTAAGTGTGGAGATAATAATGGCTCGTGTATCTGTTGATGAGGAATTATTAATGAATTTGCTTGATTATAACTTAAACCATCTTAAAGAAGAGATTGATCGAATATTAAATAAGTGGAATTATACATCTTCTACAGAGTTTTTAAAACATGCTAAAGATGGGACACTTTCAGAAGCAGAGATGGATGCTATTGAATTGATAAATCTCAATGACGAACGTGAACGATTGTTAGGGGAAAAAACAAGCTATACAAAGGAATAATGTCTGCAATTTCCAAATTATTAGAAGCAAAAACTATTGTCGAACAACTTTTTGTCGACAAAATTAAAAATATAGCTCTAAATCAAGATTCTAAGAAGCTCCATTTCACTTTAACTGATGGCATCGAAGTGTACATTATTTATAATACTCATAGTCAGTATGGTTATAATATTCTATTTTCAAAGCTTGTTAAATCATTTCGATTCCTAAAGATTTGAGACTACTTTTTAAATTATGAAATCGCTTGTATTTTTTACAAAATTGCGTAAACCACTTTTTTCCTTCAGATTGCATGTCAAAATGATTGTATAATCGTAAAGTTAATTGTACACCTTGAGCTATATTTAAATCTGGGCGATGTCGCGTCCGCAATTTCATAGATTCATTAATGTATCTGTTTAAAATTTTATTAAATAATAAAAAATCCTCAAGGACTATATTTTTTAAAGATTGTGCAGATTTTTTAAGTATAATTGCCGTGTGAATCTTATAGATTAAAGTACTCGCTCGTTCAGCATTATAATTGGATTGTGTTAGTTTAATAGCATTCGAATTATCATTCTGATTGAGAAATATATTAATTGTCGTATCATATTGCCGTTTTTTAATTAATCCAGGTAAAAGTTCTGTATTTAAAAAAGGTAAAAATTCTTGCTTGAGTATAGAATCCTGGTTAATATAATTCATTATCATTGAATAATGATTAAATTTAAAAGTTGAGGGGTGGGTATTTACAATATATTGGCAGAGTTCAGTGATTTTAGTAAGATCTCCTTTTGGTAAAAAATATTTGAGAAACAGTTCAAAACAATATGCGCCTAGAGCGTTCTTAATTTTATTGTATGAAATATCTTCGATTTTCTGTCCATTGAAATCACCCTTGATTATCCATAAATAGAGCATTTCCATATTTTTATTAGAAGCAGAACCGTAATGTTTGAAAATGGCATCAATTAAAGTATAGCGATATTTATCGTGATTAGTAATAGTTAATAATGTATTTTTAATTAGTAAATATGATAAGGTCTTATCTTGAGAGAATTTTTCCGTTAATTCGAGCAAAAATAAGAATTTTTCAACGGTTTTTTCAGTTTTATATTCATTAAAGATTTTTTGCCATACTTTTTTGAAATTCTTTTGGAGATTATTATCATTTGGAAGCTGTTTTAATTCTTTGATTATACTTTCTTTTAAATCCTCGGATTCATATTTAGAATACATTTCTACCAAGAAATCCAACCGATCTTTACCTGTCAAATTGGCTGCTTTTATAGTCTTAATATTTTCTTCAAATCGTTGCTGTATTTTATATAACTCGTCTAATCCGCCTTCTCTATATTCTAAGAGATCGAGTTCAAGCAACCAATTGAATCCAAAATCAAGTAAATTACCTGCTAACTCTGGAAGGTTTTCAAATTGTAAAAAACCATAAAAGCGTCCTACTTCCTCAAATAAATCCTCATGCTGAGAAAAATATTCATCAGCTAAGGACTCTGGGTCATTATCATAGTTATCATTGTAATCCCAGTCATAATCCTCTTCTTCGTTATAAGAATCCAGAAAATAGAATTCGGGATCAAAGTCTATTAACTTTTTAGATATTCCAATAGAACTGAACTCTTCTTTTATTTCCCTTCCAAGATCAATATAAGATTGAGTCCAATTGTATAATATTGGCATCAAGAGTTCGGAATCGTTCAAAAACTCCAATAATTCTAAAGGTGTAAACACTTTCTTTGACTTTTTTTCTTTAATCGTATCAATGACGGCTTTATCAAAATCATCGATTTCAAT
>SDNV01000069.1 GCA_004524515.1 Promethearchaeota archaeon | reverse complement strand
CTCCTTTTCTTCTAAATCTAATATTTCTAAGGCCCGAATAGTAATTTTTTCTTGAATTCTCATTAAACTTTTTGATTGAGCATAACTTTCAAGCACTTTTCCCTTAAAATAATCCTGAACCGAATCATAAATCTCTTCTGGTCTTTTTTTCTTTATATCAAATCTATACTTATCATTCAATTTTATGAAGCACTAATAAATTAGATGTATTAATTCTTAAATTAAATAAGAATTTAACTTATATTAAAATATAAAACAAAAATTTTATTTGTTATAATAATTTAAATAATCTAAACTGCTTTAAAGTTTTAATATCAATTACACGATTGGCTGGTCTTAATTGTCCGAAAAAGAAGATAAAATCCTCGTTAGAAAAGCTACCCTTAATTTAAGAAGAAAATATGGAAGAACTAAACAAATTTCGATTGTAGAAAGAGATGCGTTTATTCCTAGTAATGTTGAGAAAGAAATAAGGCAAAATTATATAACAAAAAAGAAAGCAATTACTGCAACTGATATCGCAGCTAAATATGATGTTAGAGTCTCAACTGCGAATTTACTTTTAAATCAATACTTAGAAGAAGGATTAATTAAACTAATTGATCCCTCATTGTCCATTAAAATATATGAGCCAACTTCTAAATAATCCTACTTTTAAAAAAAATATTGAGTAAATTAATTTGAATTAATTTCATTTAGAAAACCATTTATATTTGTCAAGCTTAAACCATATTAGAAATATATTTAGTATACAATTTATATAGCTATACCTTTTACTAAGCAGATGTAGCCTAGTTGGTAAGACGCCGGCCTCGAGCCCTCAAGAAGTCGAGAAAGCCGGTGCGCGTAAGCGCTCGGGGGTTCGAATCCCTCCATCTGCGTTTTTAAAGTTATTATATTGAGTTGATTGCCATAATGAATGATAAGATAATTTTTACTTCAAATTTTTACGATTTACTTATAGATAAAATTCTCAATCGATTAACTAATTTTATTCAATACAATCCAGATGATCTAAACCGAAAAGTCCTTAAAAAAGTGATTGAAGCTGCTATTTCTGACATTACAAATCTTTCTATTGATGAAATAGATAGAAGCTTCGAGTCCTTGGCGAAATTTAGAATTTATTCGGAACCAAAGAAAGGAGTTCATTTAAAAACAAATTTTTATACTATTTTCATTCCAGATTTATCCATTGAGTCTATTGATCAAAATGAAGCTGAAAAAAGTTACGTTAAAACTTTCTTTGCCAGAATTAATACCATTATTGGAGATTCGGATGAATTAAAACAATTGCTTAATAAGGATGAAGTTGAGACGTTAAAAAAGATACTTAATGAAAGTCATAAGGATGCAGAATACGCAACAATTTATCAAATCGCTAAGAATAAATTCCCCACTCAAGAGGAGCTTGAAAAATTTATTGAATCCTTGGAATGATCATAAAAATTAAGAAATTTATTGAATAAGTTGTAAAATAAGATTTTCCATTTCAGGTTTCGCAGCTTCTATTTTATCTAAAATTGTAACCGTTTTTTCTAAATCTTTTTCATCCTCTTCCACAATAAAAAGCAAATAGAAATCAATACCCCCAAAATCCAACACTTCAATAAGGCCAGAAAATCTTTTTCCATCCTCAAATTTATCCGAGAATTCATATATATCTCTATTTTCAGCTAATATCCTTTTTTGTAATTTTATATATAAGTCATAAATTTTAAGCTTCTCATTTAAATGGAGATGAGGACGAAAATATTCTCCTACTGTTATTCCCTTAGAATCGAATAGACTAATCATAATTGTGTTATAGTTTTTACTTATCTCCGCAAAAAGTTTTGACACCATTTCAATTCTATTGAATATAAGTGATAAACCACTTGAAAAACTGTCCATTATGGATTTTATATCAAAGATGGTTGTCTCAAAAAAGAAAATATCAAACGCACTACTAAATTTTGTTAATGATTGTTTTAACATAAGAATTTTTTGATTTAATTCTTTACTTTTGACCAGATCGGGGTCAAATTTATGAAATAAAATCGCAATAGGAGGGTTTACTTGCTCCTCTTTGAAATATATAAGTATTTGTTCTAAATAATTAATTGATTCATTATATCGGTCAAAATCTTGAGCATCTATCACATAATAGATCAAATCTGTTCCTCCAAGATACTTCCCGGGGGTTTTTAAATAATCATCTCTATATACTGCTTGACCCCCAAAATCGAGCCTAATAATCTCAATTCCCAGAAAACTAAAGGTTTCTCGGTTGATTTTTCTTGTAGGGATTAATTTAGCAACCTCTTCCTCAAATCCAAAACGCTTTGTAATTGCTGTAATAATACTGGTTTTTCCGGCATTATCAAGTCCCATAAAGCAAACTTTTTTCATGTTTATCACTTCTAAGAGCTTTTAGTTTCAGTTTTTTCAGAATAATTACAAATGGTTAATAAAAAATTATTATTATCTACTAAAAGATAGAAATTATTCTTTTTAAATATTAAATAAATCTCTTTTTATTTAAAATTAAATCATCCACCAGATATGGGCGCAGACAAATAAATTTTATCTCCCTCGTTGACTTTTGTTCTATATTTCTTCAAATAATGAATATTCTTGCCATTTAATAAAATTAGCATTTGAGGATTTAGTTTTTTTTTATTTTTACTTAATAATCTTCCATCTAATTCCTTTTTATGATCTTTAATAAATTGAGATATGATATCGTTAACATTTTTTCCTTCATATTCGATGGTTTTTTTCTTCACGTTTAACCAAAATATATTCAATAAATTTAATTCCACTTTTGCCATAGCAATCTTCTATTTTAGGTGATTGACATTAAGAATTTTGATTATCCAATTCCCATTTTTATCAATTCATATAAAGAATTTATGATTTTAAATTTAATTATAATAAATGATAAAACCCAATAAAGAAATCCTTATTTAAGTAATGCTAATCTGTTCTATATTTTTTAAAGCTTCATTTATTAAATCATTTAAATTTAATACTTCATACAGATTTCTCAATTCCTCCTTTTCAATTTCTTGATATTTAGGTTTAAAAGCGCAATAATCAATATTTTCTAAATTTTTTGAACTATCAGATATGATTAGGTTTACTTCTTCGGCTTCTAATCCTATTAAAGGGGTAAATAGGGGGAATTCTGAAAATAAATAAGTTAAGCCAATTGAAGCTAAATCAATCTCATCATTACAACTTGTCGAATTATTTAAACTTATGCCATCCGAAAAGGCTTGAATTCGTTCAAACTCTGTGAACGGTAATTTTTTTAATAGACGGGATATGACATCAAATCTGAGAAGTCTACAAATGGCACAAAGGTATCTTGTGTCCTTCATTTCCGCTTTAATTTTTTCGATAACAGGAAAAAGATTAATTATGCTAATTTTAAATGGAAATTTATGATAAAATTGGGAAATTTCCTTCCAATTAGATATCCAATTTTCCAAAAAAGTATTTTTATTTATCATCTTAAATAACACAGGATAAATTTCACACCCCCTTCTCATTAACAAAAATCCCGCAATTAAATCATTGATCCTTCCGACATCCATACATAATATTTTTTTATTTCTTTCAATTGGTAAACCAGCCCATCGAGTTTTGATAATATCCGTGAAAATATAGGTAAATTCGCCTCTTACTTCTATGAAAATTGTCTTTAAGGGATTTGATAAGTTTACTTTCAAGTTTAAGTGAGAAAAATTATCTAATATTGCTTGTCCTACTTTTTTAGCAACATCCTGCGAGGTATATTCATGCTTTCCGGAACGTTTTACTCTAATAGCAAAACTATCATTAACTTCTAAAACTTCTTTGCTAACCTCAATCGTTCTCTGAATGATATTTTCCAATCTATTAGATGTCCTTAGGGCAGGACTAAAGGATTCTATGCCAAATATTTTTTCTAATGCCTCCATTGCTTTTTTTAGATTTTCATTATTGAAGAAAAACAATATTCGGGTTGAATCTTCAGTTAATTGATATTTATGATAGGGAATTTTCAACCGATTTAATGATTGGGTGATGTTATTCATCAAAATTTTGACCATCCTCATTCTGACTTTCATCGATTTAAGCCAAATCTCCGGTGAAGGATTTATTTTTATTAAATTATAAGCTTTTAAAATGGAAAATGGTCTCATTTTTTGTTAAATTTCTCTTTGAGTTAATTTATTATAAAAAAACATGAATGAACTATTAAAAATTCATTTCTTATGCTAAAATAGTGATATTATATTTCCCTATTATCTTTTCTTTCCCTGTTTTTAGATTATGTTCGGTTAAAATTACTAACCCATCTTTATAAATATCAATTTCAATAAACATAGGATTAAAATGATCCCCTTTTATATTACCTCCATTTGAAAAAATCGAATTTTCAATTTTAACATTAAAAGAGATACTTGGTGTATTGTTTAAAATAAGCCCAATTCTTGAACGTGATACCTGTGAAAGCACATCACCTGAATCAGTTAGCTCTGTCCGCCAGACACTTAGTGGGGTAGGAATAAAATTGTGAAAGCATCCTATCGCAAAAATTTTCTCATGGCTTAGACTTAATACTTTTTCCATAAATTTATGTAACTTTTTTCTCCCGATAAAACCAATTTTAGAATCTGGGGTAGTTGAATTGAATCCTTGAAAAAACAACTTTTCATTTTCATACAAGGGATCTAGAGGGCCAAGGATTTTTTGCCAAGATTGCCAAGCTGGGGGTTTGGAGTCGCTATATCCCGGGACCACTAAATAAGGATGTTCAATCAACCCTAATTTTTCTTTTGCGATTTTAAATTCTTCCTTATAACTATTCTTCGTTAGATTTCCTACATGTACGACTAAATCCACATCTCTAATATTATTTATTTTATTAATTGCTTTGTCAAAATTAGTTACTTTATCTTCAGACTGTTCTGATATTAATGTGTTAGATAATTGTATTAATTTACAAAAAGCTTTTTCCTTAGATTCTACTTCTCGTGGATGGTGATAATTAATCATTCTATTTATTTCTTTAACGAAAAAATTCTCCAAAGTGGGAATTATCTTGAAATTTAAAGTATTATCTTTAATATCTATAACAGAATAGGTAAATAGTTCACGATATCGAGTTTTATTGCAGCAAAACGTTCCAGCATTAAAAATGTACAAATTTTTTTCGCTACTACTCACATCATATAAATTAGATACGTGACGATGACCATTTAAGACTAAATCTGCATGAGATTCCAGTAGCATCTTAAGCATATTCCCTGAATCATCTATTGCTGACCTCTCCTTACCAGTATAAGGTATGGGTATTAGTTGATGGTGAAAACAAACGATTTTTATTTTGTTTTTTCTTTCAGGTTTTATCAATCGCTTTCTAACGGCCTCAATCGTGGTGTGATGAATCACTCCTCGTGCGAGGTCAGGCATACTAGAGTCTATACCCAACACATACATACTTTCATCTTCATACTCAAAATGCCTTTCCCCTAAAATCTCCTCAAATAATAAATACCCCACATTTAACGCATCATGATTTCCGATTAAATAGTGAACGGGTGCATTGGATACCGGATTGAATTTCTTATATAAATCAAGAACATATTCATAATCTAAAAGTGTTCCACTATCTGTTATATCACCCAAATGTAAAAATAAATCAACATTCTTTATCTTATTAACTTTTTCAATGCCTTTATTAAACGCATTGAGATTAAAATTCGTGCCTGTTGGAGTAATATGGGTATCTGAAATAATTACAATTCTCTTTTTAGAATCAACCTTTTTTTGAATTTGAATTGTGTTTTCAGATTCCATTGTATTTTTACTCTTTTTTTAATTTAGCAGGATGCCCCGCATAGATTTGATTTTCTTCTAACAACTGATTATAATCCGTATAAGAATGAGCAGAAAGCTTGGCACTTTTTTTCATTATTGTCCCAGGTAAAACTATGCTTTTAGCGCCAATAAGCACATCATCTTCAATACTGATTTTTTTTAAAATAAATTTATCCTGTTCAATTCCAAAGCTGATAATTGTACTAGCCATTCCAATGATCACATTTTTACCAATCGAAACAAACTCCGAAGATATCCAACTATTATCACAAATCGTTTTTTTTCCGATTATGACTCCAAAAAATCTTAATGTAAAACGGTATTTAAACCATGGGAAGGGGTTAGACGCAACTAAAAATAATGGCCATTTCTTAATTATATTTCTTAAATTCCAATAAAAATAATCTTTATCATGGATATCTCGTTGAAAAATTCCCTCTTTTGGACAATGGATTAAATTGATGATTTTCAGACATAGAGTTGATATTAAAATCGCACTAAAATGAACAATATATACTGCTAATATGAAATTAATTGGAAGAAGTAAAATCAACAACCAAAAGTTTCCTTCTGTCAAAAAATATAGGATAAAAAAATATTCAAACAGGGAACAGGGAATGAAACTAAGTAAAATTATGGATATATAGATTATGAGATATTTATCACGAATTGCCTCATCTATGGGTGTTGGTGATCCTCCTTTCAAGCTTGCGGGTTGAAACAAATTTTAAATTCGACCTCCATCAATGTTATGATCTGTTTTTTTAATTTTCTCCATCTTCTCTAATGACTGTTCTAAAGTTTGAATTGGAAAGTTAATAGAAACAGGGGTACCAACGTGAATTAAATCACCCTTTAAATTTTGCCCTACCCACGTATAGCTATTTGCACCTAAGACGGCTCCATCTTCCATGATGGTGCCGGGAGATACTATAGTTTGGGGACCCACCACGCAGGCTTTTCCAATTTTTACTTTTTTAATCACAACTTTATCTTGATAAATTAAATGTGAAAAAATGCAAATATTAAGTGAGGTCATGGAAAAATCTCCGATTTCTACAAATTTTTCTACCGGATCAATATATCCCTCATAAGCAACGACATTTTTACCAATTTTAATTCCAAATAGTCGATAGCATACTATATCTATCCAAGGTAGAGGGGTAACTCTTGCTAACCAAATCGGAAAATATGCTGTCCAAAACCTTCGATGCATATATTTCCAATCCTTAGTTCCTTTTTCAAAAACCCCTTCCCTAGGAGGATGAATGATATTTAAAACTTTCATAATACCTGCAGAAAAAATGATAATAGAAAAAACAAATAAGAATACATTTCCATAAATATTTAAAGGTAAGAGAAGAATTATAAGCCAAAAAAACCACGCTTCATTAATCGTCTCCATAGGATATAATAAATTGCCTGTAGCAAAATAATATAAATAATTTAAATACCATAAATTTAATAGAATTGTTAAAATAATTCCAAAATATAATTGTAATAAAACTATTAAGGAAAAGGGTGTTTTATAAACTCCGGAAGTAGAAATAAACTTAATTTCATTGAATAATTCATCTTCTTGTTTCATTCTACTCAGCAATATTTATTTTAATTTCTCTTAAATTATATTATTACAAAAGAATAAATATATATTGACCTATTTGATATATTAATAGTTTTCAGTATGATTTCAAAAAAGTACTTTCAACTAATATTTTTAAATCTCTAATTTAAAAAATAGTTAAAAAATAGTAAAACTATAATATAAATATTATATAAAAAATCAAAAAAATTTAAACAAAAGTGAAAACTTAAGAGGTGGAAAAAAACCTTGCCTATTGACTGGGCTAAAGCAGAAGAAGCTCCTCAAAAAACTCAAAAAGTTGAGGGAAGATTCTTATTGGACCTGCGAGCAAAAGTGAATGATTTAGAAAAGCAATTAACGGAGACTAAGGCTGAATTAAATCAAGCTCAAGATGAAATCGCATCAACAGCTACTGAATTAAATAATTCTAAAGCAGCTCTTAATTCGAGTTCTTCTGAAATTAACCAAGCAAATGCAACTATCAATGATTTAACTCAGAAATTGGAAGCAGCTAATAATAATATTAGTGAACTTGAAAGTAATATTAATAGTCTGACAGAATCCTCTGAAAGTGCAAGTAGTAAGGTGTCTGAGTTAGATGCAAAGATTTCAGACCTAGAGGGGCAATTAAATGAGGCAAATGCAGCACTTTCTGCTAAGGACGACGAAATCAATAAATTAAAGACCGAAGAAGCGTCATTGGCATCCTCAAAAGATGAAGAAATTAATAATTTAAAAGCCCAATTAGAAGAAATTAAAAGTAAAAGTTCTGGAAGCGAATCACAACTTAATCAATTAAATTCGCAAATAGCCGAACAAACTAGTAAAATTCAGGAATTAAACAGCAAAATCGAAGAATTAAATGGAACTGTATCTGAGAAAGAAAGTCAACTTGAACAACTTAACAATACTCTCTTAGAACGGGATTCTCTAATAAATTCTCAAAAAGCACATATAGATGAACTTGAAGCAGAATTAGGAGAATTGAAACCTCCTGAGATTAGTGCTGGCGGTTTTGTAAGTGAAGAACGCATCACATGCCCTAAAATCTATTAAATTCTGATAGATTGGGTATTGTGTGGTGCGGTCGGATATGATATTAAAACTGTTGAAGATAAGTCAAAAGTCTTAAGCTATGTTGGGCACATCCCAATGTATGCTAAGAAAAATGTTTGCAAAAAATGTGGCTATGAATTTTAATTTTTTTTAATTCTTTTTATTTTTATATGATTTTCTCTTATATTCAAGTGAATTTGAGATAGCTCTATCAATCATTTCGTTACTTATTTCATAACCTAAAATTTCCTCACACATATTTTTTAAATATAAAGAAAAAGCTTTAGAATATACACGCTGGCTTGGCTTAGGAAAATCTTTCTTTATTTTATTTTTAATGACTTTTATTTTTTCTTTACTTGACTTCAGATATATAAGGTTTGTGCCAAGATAGATACGACGATATTTTTCGTTCATTTTCTCAGGTTTTATTAAGATTAAAAATTTTTTGACATCTTTTTTTGCAGAAATTAATACACGATATTTTATTTTATTTGAACTTTTTCTAGGAGATAAAGACACATTAGAGGATTTTATATTTAATTTATTACACATAGCCTTGAAACTTTCTGCTAAGAGTATAGAATCACTTGAAAAAGATAATTGTAGTGATCTTATTCTTTTATCTAATAAAATTGTGCCATCGGTATCAAATAATCCCTTTAATCCTGATTTAATAAAATTGGTTGATTTCGTTATCCATAAAGGAACACTGACTTGATTCTTTACTTTATTTCCTTTCTTCAAACCTTTTAATTCTAGACCTTTAACAATAGCTACTCCATAAATAATTAGTTTAATTCCCTTACCCTTCTTATGGATATATTCATTTGGTTGTAGCTGAAAAAAGTTTTTCAAAAAATTTCGAACATATTTAACGTAATCTTCCTCATCAATTCTATTTAATGTTATTCTAAGACATTCTTCATTTAAATTACCATCCCCTAATAATATACAACATAATTGTGCCAAGGCATCATTTTCCTCAAAAATTTTTGTCACTAATTTATTATCATAAACATAATACTCTTTAGAAATTCTCTTTTTACATTTTTTAAAATATAATTGATTTAGTTTTTTAAAACTAGATTTTGGCATTTTTAAATTTCTTGCGAGAATTGAATCAATTCTTGACTCAATTATTTTGGATATATTTAGATTTGATAATCCTATTTCATTTAACTCCTTACAAATCTGTTTTAATTTATTAAGATCTATTTGTACATAAATTCTATTTTTTTTAGATTTTTTCTGTTCAGGTAATATTTCAACTTTTATATTTTCTTTTTTAATTAATTTATTTAATATATTAAGACTCTCTTTTTTAATTCTATCTCCTCTACTTAAAATTGTGGTTAAATTCGCTCCGATTTTATTACTAAGCTTAGTAATCGTCCAGTTCATTGATTTAAGTTTTTCAATAACTTTTCTAAGATCTTCTGTGTTAATTCTCACCCTTTCTATTGGGTTTTGCATTTTATATTTATTTAAATCAAATTGTCTTGAATCTATTGAATTCAATACCTTTAAAATTTCCATAACCGCTAGCCTTGCTGCTCTTCGTTGAATATTATACTTTTTTTTTGTAGCATCAATTAAATTTTCAAGATCAGAGTTTTTTTCTATTATTCGTGAGATTAACCAAATTAAACGTTTTATCCTATGTTTATTAAACCTCCTTGTATCGATGCCCAATTGTTTTAAATTGTCTTTCGATAAAATTTCTGTTAATTCTTTTTGACCTTTATTTATATTCTTTAAAATAATAGAACAAATTTTAATATAATCTGAATTATTTTTTTGTAATGACCTCGATTCTTTTCTTAGATTATTCTCTCTTTCTCTGTCTAAATAATTATTTAAAATAATTTTTTTTAATCTTAGATCTTGATACCATCCCTTCCCCCATTTAACATAACGATCAGAAAATTCTTTGAATGATTTACCAAATAATTTGATCAAATCTTCAGTTTTCAGTTTGATCAATATGGATATGAGTTCTTTCTGATCTATCTCCGAATATTGTTTTTTTTGGATAATTTTACGGATTTTAGATTTTTCGTTAATATTTAACATCGAAATCTTGTCTAAATTAACCTTTAATAACTCCCTCCAATTTTTATTATTAGATGTTGTTGAATTCTTCAAAAGTTCAACATTATTCATTTCGCCTTGTAATATTTGGGCTAGATGCTTAGGAAATTTTTGTTTTTGTTTGAGTATTTCATTTATGTTCCACCACTTATACTTTCTTAGAACGGGATTCTCTAATAAATTCCCAAAAAGCACATATAGATGAACTTGAAGCAGAATTAGGAGAATTGAAACCTCCTGAGATTAGTGCGGGTGTGGATATGAATTCTAATTTTTTTTATCCTTTTTATTTTTGATATCATACGCGTTTTTGAAGTTCTCATCCATAAGAAAATTTTTTTAAAAATTTTAATAAATTTTCACACTTTTTATTTAAATTATGGTAGATAATTCTAAAAAGAAATTCATTGGAACCTTATCTCAAAAAGAATTATTAAAATTGTACCAGAAGCATGTGAACGCCCCTAAAGTTATGATTTTTAAGGGATTTGGTTTTGGTGTTATACCTGGAGAGAGAAAAGGGATAAAATTTAAAACACTGGGAGGGCGTAAACCTTCAGATCCCCCGATGGAAATATTTAATTGTAGATCGAGTGGTGGAGTGTTTAATTTAGGACACCAAAATCCTAGAATTATCCAAGTCCTTAAAGACGCAGTGGATGGAGGTTTGGATTTGGGCGACCATATGCTGTTATCCGAATGGCGAGCACTATTAGGAAAAAAATTAGCCGATTTAATGCCTGGTGATATTTCAAAAACAACGTTTGGAGTTAGCGGTGGAGAGGCTATAGATACGGCGATAAAATTTTCAAGAGCATACACCAAAAGAAAAGGATGCATATCAGCAATTGGTGGATATCATGGGCATACTGGTTTTGCATTGCTTACTGGAGATCCAGATTTTAAGAATATTTTTTTGTGGGATAATCCTGATTTTAAACAAGTACCCTTTGGGGATGCAGATGCTTTAAGAAAGGTGGTCACTGAAGAAGTAGCGTGTGTTATTTTAGAGACTATCCCGGCAACTGGAGGGGTTTTAATCGCTCCAGAAGGATATTTCCCTGAAGTGAGAGAAATTTGCGATGAAAAAGGAGTGATGATGATTATTGATGAAGTGCAAGCGGGACTCGGACGTACAGGAAAATTCTGGGCGATTTATGGGGGCATGTACCCTGAAGAAAAAGTCGTGCCAGATTTCATGGTTTTAGGAAAAGGGATGAGTTCTGGGATATATCCTTTATCTACTTGCAGTTATAAACCTTTTATTGAGAAAACAATATTTAAGGATGATCCATTTATCCATATTTCTACCACTGGGGGCTCAGATCTCGGATGTGCTATTGCTTGTGAGATGTTAGATATTCAATCAGATCCTGAGTTTTTAGATCATGTAAAGGAAATGGGAAAATTATTTGGGAACGGGTTAAAAGAGATTGCCTTGGAAAATGGAGACTTAATTAAAGAAGTGAGAGGAAGGGGGCTTATGTGGGGTGTTGAATTTCATAATGAAGAGGATGGTCAATTGGCTATGGTAAGTTCCATTAAAGAAGGTATACTTATTAATTATTGTGGAAATAAAAAAGATACTTTAATTATTATGCCTCCTCTAATAGTTACAAAAGAAGAAATCGAAGAGATTATTTCTCGAATTAGCAAGGGAATAATAAATCTAAAAAAAATAAAAAAAAATTAGAGTTCTTTTTATAAATTCTCAGAATTTTTTAAACTCTTGATTTTTTTTGTTCATGTAATTTTTGCAGTTCTTGTTTTATTTTATCTAATCGTTCGCCGTCCAATGGATATTTATATATAACTATAAGACCTATCGCTAAAGCTATTGCAGGAAATATAAACATTAATGCTCGTAATCCAAAAACTACCTCGGATGTTACTTTTTCCGGCTCGAATACCGCCCAACCCACATTAGTAAATACAAGACTTATTGTAAGGAATACGAAGACCGTTGATAAATGCATAAGGAACATATTGACTCCATAATACGCTCCTTCGCTACGCGCTCCGGTGTTTAGCTCATCTTCATCACAGATATCGGAAATAATAATATCGATGATATAGATAGAACCTGACATTCCAATTCCAATTAAAAAAAATACTATCAATCCGGCAATCGCATTTTCTATAAACATTAGTGGAGCTAGACTTGCTATAAATATCGACATAGAAATTAACCAAGATTTTCTAGGTCCAATCTTTTGTACCAGTGGTTTCCATAAAACATTCATAAAAATCGCTACAGATATGAAGGCAAGTGCTAACAGCATAGATAATATCAAAGTATCTGTAATACCTAACACGAATTTACCATAGAGTGGCACCATAGCAGGTAGCATTCCATATACATACCAATTTGCAATCTCGGCGGGTATATACCATCTAAATGATTTACTTTTAAGACACATTTTTATAGATCCCAAAAATCCAGGAGCATCTTTATAATCATCTTGAAATTCTTTTTTTTCTTTTGGGGAAAACTTTAAGAAAAGAAGACCCGGTATGATTATTACAAATGCGACTACCATCCCAAACGTCTGATATTGTGCTAAGGAGTTGGGATCAGAATAGTCCGAAATGAATACGCCAGGTAAGATAAATGCCATAAATAATCCAATGATGAGAAATGATTGCCTGAAAAGATTTGCTTTCGTTCTCTCTTCTAAATCAATGAATAACTCGGGAAATAAGGCAGTAAAGTTAAGATCGTACATAGTGAAAAATAATTCAAATAATATAATAACAATCAGAAAAAATATAAAATTTGAAATCTGATCCGTAATTCCAAACGTTTTGGGAGGAAGAAATAAAAGATAAACGAGTATAGCCATTGGTATTAAAGAGAGCATAATAAAAGGAAGGCGACGTCCCCATTTTGTATGTGTTCTGTCTGATAAATAACCTATAAATGGATCATTAAGACTGTTCCATATACTCCATATGATAAAGCCAATAGTTATTAAAATGACATTGATGCCAATTACAGCAAAGTAAAAAGTGAAAACTAAAAAGCTAAATGTTTGGTATGCCGTTATATCGGATACCTGTCCAATGCCGTAGGAAGCTAATTTCTTATTGGAATATCCTTTTTCATCTACTTTTTTAATAGATTCAGACATAAATTAACCTATTTTATTAAATTTAAATAATATAATTATAAGGTGATGATCTAAATAAATCTTAAACAAATTTCTTTTAGAATTAATGATAACACTTTTCTCTTATAGAATTTATTTTATGCCCTTTATTAAATATAAAGAGTATTTCTATAAAGATTTTATAAAAAGTGGATTAGGATCTACTTTATTTCAGATCTAACCAAGGAAACTGCTTCCTTTGTCATTTTCGTAATTTCAGCGAAATTTTTCTTGTTGATTAGTTCTTTTGATACGATCCAACTGCCGCCACATGCAAAAACATTATCCAATTTCAAATATTCGATGAGAGTTTGATTATTTACACCTCCAGTAGGCATAAATTTGACATTAGGATAAGGTCCTTTTAATAACCGAAGCATTTTTGCCCCTCCTGAGATATCAGCGGGATAAAATTTGAAATGATTTAATCCCCTTTCAAGACCCCACTCTATAAAGGAGGGGGCATTTAATCCTGGGACTATTGGAATTTTATGTTCGACACAATAATCTACTACTGTCGGATTAAAACCTGGTGTTACGATGAATTCTGATCCAACATCAACCGCAGCTTTAACCTGTTCAATTTTAAGGACAGTACCTGCTCCCACTAACATATTAGGAAATTTATTTCTTAAGAAAGATATTGAATCTGCAGCGGCTTTCGTTCTAAAAGTAACCTCAACTAAAGGTAAACCTGCGTCTAAAAGAGCTTTACCAAGAGGGATTGCATTAGACAAATCATCAATCACTGCAACAGGAACGATCTTTAGTTTTTCCAGTTTTTTTATTACTTCCATAATTAGACATCATGTTTTATTTCTTTTTAATTTTGTAAATTTGATT
>SDNV01000235.1 GCA_004524515.1 Promethearchaeota archaeon | reverse complement strand
AGAAGATATTGAATATTTCAATAACTCCGATTTTATGCGTTATTTTACCTATGTAAACGTATATAAGGTATATTATAATAAAGTTAATGCAGTCACTCCTATAAGAAATTTACCGTTTGGAGGGATTCCTAAAAAAGTTGTTAGAGAAATAAAGAAAAGTGCAGCAACCGGGCTTGATGAGAGGCGTTTAAATGTGATTGGATATAAATTATTTACTAATCCAATCGGTATCAGAGCTATTGCTTATATTGATCCCTCCGATGGTTATCCAATTATTATTCCGCATCTTCAATTAGAAGCAGTCGATCATAATAGACTTTATTTTCCTGTAACATCATTGAAAGAGGACTTACTCCAAATTCCTAAAAATTCCAAGGTTGCTACTTTTGCTGCGAATTTTGATATGGCTAACCAAATTGTAAAAGGAACTTACACTGGAACTCAACAAGCAGGAGATATTGAATATGGATTAATTGAAATTGAGGAAATTTATAACAGTTCCCCTCCTATCACAGGTAAAATTTATCCTGTAATAGAAACTAGACCGAAAGTGACTAAGTTTCCAAAAGAACTTTAATCCGATTTCTTTTCGATAAAATCATCCTTTTGTTTAATTACATTTTCGATCCATAAATTGATTTTATCTAATAATTCATTTTTTTCTTTAAGACTTAATCCGATATTCGGTTCCTCAAATTTACTATATAAATTTTCATATTTACTTATTTCCCACATGAATTTTGATTGAAGAATAATGTTTCTTAGCCTATCTCTGGCTATTCCAAAGGCTTTTCCAATAGATTGAATATCATAATCTTTTTCTACAACCTCTTTCAAATAAAGAAGGATAATGAAAACATCATCTTTTTCGAGTAAAGGAAGTTTTTTAAATTCAACAGAGGGTCGTTTTTGTGTTCTTAATTCGAATTTCTCCTCTTCAGTAATCCTCTCTTTTCCAAATTCAATTGGAGAAGAAGTGTCTTTTGTATTAGATTTAATAGTCTGAACAGTGGGGGGGTGTTCTTTAAATTCCTTATAAACCGCTAAACTCTCTAATTCTTCTTTAGTATTCCTTTTAAGTTTCTCAGGCCAATCAACTATGGTATTTCGACGACTTTGAGCAGAGATAAAAATGGATTCTTTCAATATATTTTCTGATTTAGAAGGAGTTTGATACCTGGGAGCTAATGATGGTTTTGTTATGATAGAATGTGACGCATTGTCGATAAGCGAAAATAAATACATCGGATCAAAATCAAGTTTAGCATAGATATCCTTTAAATGAAGTATTTTGTCATAAATTTCTTGGCGTTCAGATGAATTAAATATTGTTTTAAGGTGCCTATCTGAACCTAAAATGATTTCGTTTATCCCGGCTGTCGGACTCATAATTTTAGTCCTTTTATCTTTCATCATTTCAGTGGATATTAGAATTTTATTAAAATAATCCCAATGGGTACTTAAAAGAGTATGTCCCTGTCCTAACTGATAGGAACTAGGCTTTTGAATAGTTTCCATGAATTCTAAAAAGACATCCTTATATGGGATAAAAAAATTTCTCATAAATGCTCCTTTAATAAATGTCTTTTGAGTATTTGACTTATTTGACAAATCAATTGGAACTTTAAATAATTTATCGGAGATAATTACATCTCGATCATCTTCAAGTGTTATATTTTTTGAGGTGGCTAAATAATCATACACAAAGTCAGATAAAATTAAGCCAGTTAATTCTCGATTATCAGTAATATATCGACCAGATTGAAGTTCAAATTTTGTATAATAATATCCAATGCCAAAAAGGTAATGTAATGCCCTTTGCTCCGTTTCTAATTCAGTAGACTTCTTTATGGGGATTGTGGATTCTAATCCACCAAGAAATATAACCAGATCCGTTTGAATATTTGAAACGTAGTGGTTAACGTATTTACCTAAGGTAGGATACCCTAATAATTCTCCCCAGCTTTTAATAACAAATAAAATATTATTTTCAATCAATCTGGTTTGTTTCAATCCGATGCTCATGTATAATCCTCCTTTTTTAAAGATTCAATTTTAAGTAAAAGGATTTAATTACCACATATAAAAATACCTATAAATTCTTTTTGTGAAATTTATTGATTTTTATTGGAAGATTTTTTACCTCCTCCTTCTTAAATAAATTATAATGCCTACAAATAATTTTAATTCAAGAGATTTTGGGCTTAAAATTGGTAATTTATATGAAATAATAGCTACAACTTACTCCATAACTGAAGATGGAAGTGAAATTAAGCCAAATGCTTCTTGTATGGGCATTAGAATTGATGAGGAGAACCAAATACAGATTACTCCTTTCGCTAGCACCTCTACTTATAAAAATTTAAAAAAAAATAGTATTATTGCGATTAATTTCGTAAATGATGTATATTTATATGCTCTTGCAGCGTTAAAAGAGCAAAATTCACTCATCGGATTAACTGAGTTTCCTCCAAAATATTATGCATATAAATATTTAGACACTCATGAGATGGATGTACCTTATATAAAGAAAGCTTGGGGGATTTTGATTGGTGAAGTCTCACAGGAGTTTCAAAAGACAAAACAAGATGATTTTGGAGAAGTTGTGATTCCTTTATTCAAATTAAATATCATTTTTTGGGAAAAATTTAAAGAATCTTTCAAAATTTTTAATCGAGCTGAAAATTTAGCCCTTGAGACAATAATATTGGCAACTCGATTAAAACTTGCAAAAAAAATGAATGAGATTCAGTTATTTAATAAGATTCACGAAAAGATTATTGACTATATCGAAAATATTAAGAGATTTGGGAAAAATAAGAAAGCACTTAATACAATTGATTTAGTAAACAAATATATTAGCCATTTTATAGATTAATCTTTTTTAAAGACTAACATTTTATCTTTAAAAGGTTTATATTTGCCATCAAATAAATAAAAATCAAGCAAATTTATCAATCTTTGGCATTCCTCAAAATTTATGATGATAGATTTATTATTTTTCTCATCGATGAATTTTTGGACTAATTTGACTTTATTTTTATTTTTGTAAAATACTAAATAGGTTTCTTTTAATGGTACTTTCTTGCCTTTATTTAGATTTATACTGATATTTTTTGTCAACAAATTTGATCTTTAGGATTTTTTTTATAGTATTAAAAGTCTAAAATTTTAGTTGGATGAATTATAAAATTTGAATTAATAGTCTTTTTAATCAATCTCTTTAATTTTTTCTATAAACATTAAAGGATAATTTAAGTCTTCAATCCAATCTACTTTTGCTAATATCTCAATTGATTCATATTTTATAACTAATTCCGCCCTTATAATTTTTCCAGAAACTTCATCGTATTCATATTGAGTTCTTTTATCACCCTTAATTTTTTCTCGATCTAAATTAATTTTAATAGATTTTACATAGGGTTGGCAAGAGATTGCTGCTTCAATTCCTTTTTCTATGGAGTTAATTATATTTTTATCAGAAGAGATTGGGATT
>SDNV01000234.1 GCA_004524515.1 Promethearchaeota archaeon | reverse complement strand
TTGTGTTTAATAGAATTTCAATTCCTTTATCTAATTCTTTAACACATTCTTGAATCTTTTGAGCATGTTTTATCGCTTTCTCTAAAACATTCTCTGCCGTTTTTTTTTTGAAATATTCTATTAGTGAACCCACTTTTATTACCTAAACTCAGTTTATCCAATATTTAAATAATGTATATAGAAATATATAGTTTATATAGTTTATTTTTAGATTAATCCATTGGATATAAATATGAAATAAATTATTCCTGCCATAATTGCCGCCATGGGGAAAGTTAATATCCAAAAAATAGACATTTTCCCCAAACCTTTATAATCCACTTCTTTCTTTTGAGCCATATTTAATCCGATAAAACAGAAGACCATCACATGGCTATGACTAATGGGAACTCCAAAAAGTGTAGCTATTGCTAATATAATGGATGCTGAGACCTGAATTATGAAACCATCGCTCGGACGCGCATCGGTCATCTGACTTGCTAATGTTTTAATCACAAATCTCCCAGCAATATACATCCCAATGAAGGCAAAGATAGCACATATTATTACAAAAAAATAATATTGTTGTAAATTTAATGACCCATTACTATATAGCGCATAAAGAATTCCAAGGGCTTCAGCTGAATTTGCTCCTGTCCATATACAAGCTCCAAATACCGCAAATACAAGAGCCCAAGCAAATTTATTTTCCATATCTTCAATTTGATTTAATCCCTTCATCTTTTTCAGAACTAATTTAGCTATTATCCTATAAAGTATGAATGTGATTAAAAGTCCAGCTAGCGGACTTATTATCCATGAAATCACTACATTGGTTAATTTTTCCCAATTGAATGCAGTTTGAATATCAATTCCCCCACTAAACATAGCATAAACTATCACTACACCAAAGATAGATCCAATTAATGAATGGGTTGATGATAAAGGGATTCCCGCAAAACTACCGATGATTAACCATATTATACTACTTAATAGCACAGCTAATAGCATAAAAATAGTATATTTGATACCGGGACCTAAGATTTTCTGTCCGACAAGACTCGCTACGGCTTCGGAAAGAAAAATCATTCCAATTGCGAGTCCGGTTCCACCAACAATTAATACCAATTTAAATTTAATAGTTCCCGCAGCGGCTAAAGGTGATGGAGTTTCATCATTCGCACCGATAGAAAATGAGAGACCAAATGCCATGCAAATTAAGAAAATAATGAGGATAAAGCTTAACTCGGCGTCCATAAATTCAACCTTATAATACTATATATTAGAAAATTAAATATTTGGTTGAGAGAAACTGGATATATTCAGAGAAATTTTTAATATGGTCCGCCAACATCATAATTCCCTCAATTAATTCCTTTAAATAATACCAGGTACGTCCAATATAATCTACATCATAATCCCAAAGCATGTCCAAAAGTGCCCATTCTTCATTTCTCATTTTTCTTCGTTCTTCTTTGATCCTTTCACAGATATCATGCGCTCTACCTAAATCCGTCCCAATACTTTTCACAGCATCTGAGATATGGTTTGAAATTACCCTTAATGATTTTAAAATCCCTGCAGTTCTTAACTTAAATTCTTCATCCGGAAAAACCACCCTATAAAGAAGCATTTTGTGAGCCAAAAACTCTCCAATATTCTTAATATCATTAATTTTCGCAAACAACTTAAGCCTATCAGCTTTGGTAAACGAAGCTTTTCGTATTTTAAACAGCTTTTCTTCAAATGCTTTTTTGATTTTAATTTCAGCCATAGTTTCTATTACAGAATTCAAATTCTTACTAAAATTCTCAAAATCTTCTTTTATAAGAAATTCTATACCTTCGATTAATTTAAGAGTTTGTTCATGAATATCATCCATGAATAAGTGAGTTAAATCATCAATACTTTTGTTCTTAATAAAATCTTCATTAATTTCAACCATAAAATTCAAACCATTTTCCTTTAGTAAAATATCTCTCTTTATTATTAATAATCTGAACTATATTATTTTGCATTAATCATTGGTCTTAAATTAATTTTTATATCATTTCATTATTCAATCAATAATTCATTCGTGTAATATCAAAAATTAGAAAACTAAATACCTTTCCAATTTTTAATGTTTTTATTAATTTCCTTGTGAATATGAGCATAATTCAAAAATTTACTTTTTTTAGATGCCATTATTGTGGAATGTGGTATTATACCAATAGACCAATTAAAACAAAAAAATGTTTAAAATGTAATCGCTCATTCCAGGTTCAAAAATCATATAAATTTTCTAAAAAGTGTACAATCGAAGAATCGATTGCAATTCTAAAGGAGTTAAAAAAAAAAATGGAAAATGAAGATCTTGCAAAATATACTTCCAAGAAATATCACTTAACAATAAGAAAAATTAAATAACCTCTAGATTTATCCTAAATTTTGATTCTTTTTTACAATGTGAATTCTTTCTTTTATAATGGAAAAAAGAATTTTTTTTAAATAAAACCAGTTTATATCATTTGAAAAATTTATTATAGTATACTATAAACAGACGATAAGAATGGCAATTATTGACGAATTAAAGATATTCGATGAGAGTTTAACTAAAAAATTAAACCAACTTGCGGCAAATAAAATCGAATATTGGGATCTTAAAGCAGGTGTGGGTTTAGGTACAAATTTAGATTTCACCGATCAAAAAAGTAAAGAAATCTCTTCCTATGAAATTAAAGAGTGCGGAATCAGGACTTTTATAAATGGTGGATGGGGCTTTAATGTTTTAAAAGATGTATCAAAAAATTCAATAATACAGGGCTTTGAAGAGGCCATAAAATTAGCCCGATTATCAGAAGCATTATGTGAAAATAAATTTAAAATTAAAGAAAGAGATCCGCTAATACAAAATTTCAAAATAATCAGTAAGAAAAATATTGAAGATATTGATATTAAAGATAAAATCGACCAAATAAAACAACAGGAAAAAATTGCTACTGAATATTCTCCAAAAATTAAAAATACCCATACTGTCTATATGGATGGTAAGGGCTATAATGTATTTCTTAACTCATTTGGAAGTTTTATCTATCAAGAGTTATCGGTTTTACGATTATTTAGTTTAGTGTATGCCCAAGAAAATGGAATACTCCAAAGAGCCGTAAATTCTGTGGGGGGTTTGGGGGGTTTTGAAATAATTGAGACGCCAGAAGCAATAAAATTAAGTTCTAAATCTGCTAAAGAAGCTTTGAAATTACTTAAAGCAAAATCACCTGTCGGGGGCAAATTTACGGTAATTATGGACCCTAAGCTCTGCGGAACATTTATTCATGAGGCCTTCGGGCATGCGGTGGAAGCCGATTTGGTTTTAAATAAAGAAAGTTTATTAGAAGGAAAAATTGGGGAGCAAGTGGCCATAGAAGAAGTGAATATCGTGGATAATCCAACTATGGGACATGGAAAGAGGTTTAGTTTACCATATGAGCTGTTTGGTTGTTATTTTATTGATGATGAGGGGATTGCCTCACAAAAAACGAGTATAA
>SDNV01000233.1 GCA_004524515.1 Promethearchaeota archaeon | reverse complement strand
TTATGTGCCCATTTTATAGTGTTTCTATGAGTGTTTGATTTCAAATTCAATGATTAGAGATCTCCGAATGGGCACACATTATGCACATAAACCTTTTTTTTATACTAAGAGCATTCCTAAAGCACCAGCAAATATTGAATGTTCAAGGAATATTGCCTTTTTTTTGTTAAACAAGCAAATTTGAGAGAGTATTTTTTGCATTGGTTTATTATAATTTAGAAAACCTCCACAAAAAACAAGATCGTTTATATCATGTAAATTTGCTCTCTCAATAGCTATTGTTCCTATATTTTCTCCTATCAAGCAGATTAAAGAATTCAATAGATCTTCTTTTTCATAATCCGTAGATTTAAAGGGAGCCCCAATTTTTCCAAGAGATGCGGCTGTAAATTGTCGAAATAATGCATTTACTCTGGTATCCTCTGGAGAATATATGTCTGCTACTTTAAGATCGACATTAAATCTGTTTCCTTTTGCTGCTAATAAAATAGCATCATTAAAACTTTCGATGTTATATAGAATTTTAATTAGGGCCATAAAAAAACCTCCACCAAGTGCTGTTCCCCCGATATGTTCATAATGGTCTTTCTTTAATATCATTGAAGTACCAGTTCCAATTGTCGTGATTAGACAGGATGGGATAGCTTTATGCTTTTTCATGCGATATAGAAATTCAATCCCTTTAACATTTGCTTCAAATTCTCCGAATAAGGAAAAATCAAATTTCTCATCTAACGCTTTCTGGAAATTATATCCCTTTCCTCCGGTTATGTTTATTTTTTTCCCATCAAGATGATTTTGCGTTAAAAAATCTTTAAGATAAGCACTTTTATTCTCTGTGGGGTGAATATACATGAACAATTGCTTCTCAAAGCAATAGGTTATCTTAGTGAGGGTCTGACCTAAATCAATTCCAATTCTATTTGAAGGAATATCTCCTAAAAAATCATCACTTTCAAATGGTAGTTTATATTTTTGAAAAATGAGTACCAACACTACTCAAAAATTAATTAAAATTTAATAAATTAAAATAATACATTAATTTATTCAAGTTCGTCAATTTAAAATTTTATAACCTTCTGAGACCAATACGAAATGGATGATTCTGACGTTATAATAGCTAAAGGAAATAACCCTACCTCTGCATTCTTGAATGGAGTGGACTTGATAGGGGGATTTAAA
Source organism: Promethearchaeota archaeon (assembly GCA_004524515.1). The sequence continues at coordinate 2,344 of SDNV01000233.1, read as the reverse complement.
ACAATTATAGCAACTAATGACACTGTTTTCATTAAATTTGCTCTAGATGATATTCAAGGTTTTCCAACCCATTCAAATATAGAAATCCTCAATCTAATAATAAAGGAATGTAAAGATGCGGGAGCAAGACAGATCCACGTTGGAATAACTCGCGAAATTGATTTGGTTATTAATCTTGGGGATGTTTTAGAATCTTTAGGTGCCCATTTATCGTATTTAGATGATGAAGAGGGGTACACAAAATTTACATTAGAAGAGTCAAAGGAAATAATCTCGATTCCTGAATTAGTTTTGAAATGTGATAAATTTATTATTTTCAATCAAGTAAATGTTCACCCTTTATTCCAATTTTCCCTTGCATTGCAGAATATTTTTTCCTTTATCAAATCAGAATCTCGTAATATTATGCAACAAGGAGAGATCTCTGAAAAAAAAATTCAAGAAGATAAATATAAAAAGGATTTAACAAGGAAAATTCTTGATGTTAGCACGATTCGAAAACCAGATCTCATTATAAATGATATTTTTTATGTATTAGAGGGTGCTGGTCCTAACATCTATGCTGAATCTAATTTAAAGACAACAAATTTGATGATTTTTAGCTCAGATCTAGTCACTATAGATTATTCAACACTTAAAATACTAGGTATTGATCCATTTACTAATGACTTAATTGAATCTACAGTTAAAAGAAAATTGACATCTATGGATTTAGAGAATCTAAATTTTATTGGAGAACCTATTGAGGGAAGTAAGTTTCAAATTAAACCATGTGAAAAAAATCTTGAACTGTTAAATGTGTATGGAACTGATATAAAGACTGGTGTAATGTGTTCCGGATGTTTTGAGCGAGCTTATCACTTATTAAATTTTATGAATACAATGATGACGAAAGATTTAAAATATGTTACCAAGCAATCGATATTAATCGGACACAATCCAAAAACCCCGGAAAACAACAAAAACATAATTCTATTTGGAGATTGTGCTATAAATTCAACAAAAAACTATGATTTTAACACAATTAAGATTAAAAAAGAAGTAATCCCTTTAATGGAGTTAATTAAAAAGCGTTTTAAGAAAGAAAATGTAAAAAATCGCTCAATAAAAAGAATTGAAAAGAAAAATAAGCGTATTTTGAGTTTATCTGGATGTCCTCCCGATTTACAGCAAGTATATGAGGCACTAAGAGATTTTTATACAAAAAAAGACACCCCAAACTTACATTTTTACTTGGAAAGCTTGAAAAGGATGAATAAAGAAAGGGAAAGAGGGAGTTAAATTATTTTCGATAAAATATTCAAAGAGAACTGGTATAAAATAATAAAGTTTAATTCAAAAGTTAGCATCATTGAAAACCCAGAGACTATAACCGAGAAAGTTAGAATCCCTTTAACTCCAATCCTGTTAGATGCGTTCCTTCTACACGAACTCACGTCAAAATTTTATCCATTATTTATAAATGCTCAACTTAATGAAGTTGATATTATAATTTCGGATTATGATATTGATAATATAGTTCTGGAAATCTATCTACACGAGTCAAAAGTAGTTGGAATAATTGAGAACACCCGAAAACTACCAAATGAGTTATTAAATTTCAATCAAAACGATTTAAATGATATGGGGTCATTATATAGCAAAATTGAGGGTAAGATCTTAGAAAAATTTAAGGTAAAAATAACATCAATACGAATCTATAAAAAAAGAATAATAGATTTAATAAATACTCATTGTAGAAACCTTGAGAAACATAATTTCATACAAGCATTCATATCATTAATAGAAATATCCCAAAAATGTATAGATGATAATCTACTATTTATTTATCCAGAACCGAGCATCCTTCGATTTTTCACTGATCTTCTTGGCACTTTAGATATAAATTTAACCAAGTTCGCAGAAAAGTTGATAAGTTTCATTAAATATTTAGATTTAAATATCGTTTTTGATGACGAGGACTTGTCATTTCTCTCTCACGTATACAAAAGAGAAGATGGAGCGATTGATGTAGAACTCCTTCAATTTAAGCAAAAGATAAACTATCAAAATATTGATAAAATTAGCAAGGAATTAAAAATTAAAAGCTTGTATTATCTGAATCTTAGCCATTTAACTCGATTTCTACTCGATCTCATTGAGCATGAAATCCCAATTGCTAAAGAAGAACTTAAGCTTATCTTCCAAAAATTATTATACGGAATGCGTAGCGTACAACGAGAGTGGGATATTACTCCTAAACCTAAGTTTTATTATGTTATTGTTCGGTGGATTCTAAGGTTGATGGGATTTAATTTAAATCTGAGAAAATTGTCTCATTGGAATATTCCAGAATTTTTTATAA
>SDNV01000068.1 GCA_004524515.1 Promethearchaeota archaeon | reverse complement strand
TTTTATTTTCTTATTAACAAGATTTACATACAAAAATCTCTTTATTTTTCTTCCAAAATCATATTTGTGGTAAAAATTATATAAGTTTGAGATTTGAATTCCATTTTTTTACAAAGTTTTAAATTCAAGCCTTCAAAATTGGATCAAATTGGTACAGAAAAATAATATACAAAAATTTTTTTTACTCAAGTCTTTTCTTCTATAAAAAAACATTTTTTTTAAATAATTTATATTTCTTTTTATCTTATCTATTAAATTAGATAAGCTTCAATAATTTTAAAAATTTTTTACCAGATTTCATATTTAAGAGTATACTTAATATTGAGATGTTAGATATAATATTAATTCAGCAAAACACCAGTGGATTAAGTTTACTAGAATATCGACAAGAAAATTCCAAAATGAAAATGGAACATACCGATATTTTTAGTGGTTTTCTTAAAGCCATCCAAAACATTTCCGTGGAATTAGATATAGGAACGCCCGTGCTGATATCTACTGAGGGATTAAAAGGTCACAACTGTATAATTGTCCCAAAAGATCCTATTAATGTTATACTTCTTGTAGATAAAGACGATCCAATTGATTTATGGAGAGAGCAAGGTTTAGAGATTGCTGAAAAGTTTATTGAGCAATTTGGCACATCTGTTGATTCATATAATATAACTAAATATAAGAATTTTATACCTAAAATAAAGCAGATGTGTTCAACTCATGAATACTGTACTTAGATTAATAAATCTTAATTATCTCCCATACTAAGTCTTTTTTATAAATTTAAAGGGGATATAATCAGCAAGATACATATCTCCTGATTTGTAAAATTTAATTCCTTCATTTAAAGCGGATGTAACCTCAATTTTTAAAATTATAGGACTATTTGTTTTTCGCTTCCCAACCACAATTGCTGTTTCTATGGTATCCGATAAATGCACATATTGGCGTTTTTTTGTAATTAAACCTTCTGTTTTTATTGTATTGTATGCTTTTAGACTAGTTCCATGATACAGTATTGAGGGTAAATCTCTACTCTCTTTCATTATAATTTTTTCATCTATACTATGCCCATAAAATGCTCTAATTTTAGAATTTACAATTTCAAATCTTCTCTTTCAGATTTTTTGATAATATCCTCAAGAGTCTGTCGGGTTATAGTTATTTCTCTAAATTCTTTATTGAGGATTATTAGAACTGCATCTAAGTTAGCATAACCATCAGAATCAAGCTCAAGTCCTACTTTCTGTGGTCCATGTCGTAATATATATGACAAAACCTTAGAAATCCTTACATGTAGCCTTTTGAAACCTTAAACTCACGGGATGTATTTCACTAACTCTTATATCTTCTCAATAATCGTAGCAACACCCTGACCTCCCCCAACACAAGCTGTAGCAAGGCCAATTTTTCCCCCTTCACTATTTAAAATTCTAGCAAGGGTTCCAACTAATCTTACTCCAGTCATTCCTAGAGGATGTCCTAAAGCAATAGCGCCCCCTTTCACATTCACTTTCTCTGGTGGGATATTAAGAATTTTCATAGCATACAAAGGAACGATTGCGAACGCTTCATTGATTTCCCAAAAATCTATATCATCCACATTCAATCCTGCCTGATTAAGAGCTTTTTTACTAGCTGGTACGGGACCTTGACCCATCACTCCAGGATTCACTCCTGCCCATCCCATAGACCTTATTTTTACCATCGGTTTAATTCCTAAATCCTCCGCTCGATTTCCTGACATGAGCACGCAACAACCTGCTCCAGCATTTAACGGTGAGCTATTCCCAGCAGTTATTTGAGGTTCTTTAGTTATCCCTTTAGATACTACGGGTAAATTTTGCATGGTTTCTAATGTGGATCCTCCTCGCATTGATTGATCATATTTTATTAACTTTTTAGAGCCATCTGGTAAAGTACCCTCGATTGGAAGGATTTCCCTATCAAAAAAACCTTTATCCCTCGCTTTTATAGCTCTATTGTGTGAGTTTAAACTCCAAAGATCCATATCTTCTCGAGTTATATCGGGATTTTGTTCCCATAATTGTTGAGCAGTTTGGAGCATGGAATAACCCGTAGTTAAATCATATATAGCATGATTAGGAAACCTTTTCTTATCCCCAAGCTCTGTATGGCGAAGTGTCAGGTCCGTACCTCTAGGAATTCGTGTCATATGTTCCATTCCGCATGCGAGTACGATTTCAGAATTGCCCGTCATTATTTCCATTGCCCCTATATGAACACTTGTCATACTCGATCCACATTGACGATCTACTCCCATAGCGGCGGTGGTCACAGCTAATTCCCCTAAGAAGATAGGATGTCTTCCCCCGTAGAGAAAATTTTCTTTAACTTGATTGGCACAACCAGTAATAACCTCATCAATATCCGAAGGCTCAAATTTAGCTCTCGAGATTATTTCTTTTATAACTTTTGATAATAAAATATCTGCTGGTATTTCATGAAAAACATCTCGTTCAGGTTGAGTAGGACGACTTCGGGATATGGGAGTACGTAAATAATCTACAATTACCACTTCTTTTGATTCTGTCAATAACATCACTCTATAAATTTTATTTTCCAATAAATTCGGGTTCCTTTTTATCTATTATGGCATTTACCCCTATTTTAAAATCTTCACTCTCAGCTGATTTAATTTGCATTTGTCTTTCATTTTCAAGATGTTCATCAAATGGAGAGTTAAGGGCATCAAAAAACAATTTTTTTGTTCTCGCATATGTCAAAGTTGGTCCACTCGCAAATTTTTTGGCCCATTCTATTGAAACTTCTTCCAATTCATCTAATGGAACTATTTGATTAACAAAACCAAGATTTTTCATGTCTTCTGCTGAATATGTATCTCCAAAAAAAGACATTTGGACTGCTTGTTGCCATGTTAGCTGACGACTCAATAATATCGTCCCAGCAAAACCTGGTATTAATGCCAATTTACAAAAAGATTGTCGAAATCCTGCTTTTTCTGCAGCGACTATAAAATCACATGAAAGTGCTAAATTCATTCCCGCTCCTACGGCCCATCCATTTACTGCTGCTAGAACTGGCTTTGGATATAAGCGTAGCACTTTCGTAATCTTATATAGATCTTGTAATAAATCGTCCATGGACTGCCCAGGTGTCCCGTTTTCGATACTTGATTTGAACTCTTTAATATTTCCCCCTGCAGAAAAAGCTTTTCCGGAGCCTGTAATTATGACGCATCTCACCTCAGAGTTATTTTTAAGTTGATCTAAGGTTGCTAATAATTCTTTAGCAGTCTCCTTGCTTAACGGATTAAAATTGTCAGAATCAATAAGTTTGATAGTGCCAATCTTATCTTTTATTATCAATTCAATATATTTTGCCATTTTTTTTCCCTCATTTTAATTTGTTTTTTTTACTAAATTTTGATTTTTTTCTATAATTATCGGATTTGTTTAATTTAGAGATAAAACGCGTTTTATTCTCCCCACATTCTTCTCATTTCTGTAGTAATTAAATATCTCATAATCTCAGCAGTTCCAGCTGATATTTGACCTATTTTCGCATCTCTATAATATCGTTCCAAAGGATATTCTTCTGAATAACCTAAACCCCCGACAACTTGTATGGCATCTTGAGTAATTTTTACAGTAGCGTCTGCTATTCGTGCTTTAACCGCAGCTACCCATGCTCTACAATTATGTCCCTCATCTAGCATTCTAGCAATTTGTGCTATAGCCATTCTATTAAGTTCTATATCCATAAACATTTCGCTGATCTTAAATGAAATACCCTGGAACGAGTAGAGGGATTTTCTAAATTGTACACGCTTATGGGCATATCTATAGGCTACTTCGAAAGCACTCCTTGCTAGTCCTAAATATTGAGATGCCGTAAAGGTTCTTTCCCCATCGAGCCCAAAAAGTAATACATCTAATCCGGAATTCTCTTTATGTAATACATTTTCTACAGGGACTTTACAATTATTAAATCTCAAATGGGAGTTAGGCATTCCTCTTCTCCCCATATGTTTATAATCCTTAACCACTTCAAACCCCGGAGTATCCGTCTCAAATATGAACGCAGTCATTCCTTGATGGGCTTTAACTTGATCATTAGTAATAGCATAAAGACAGATATAATCTGCCACACTTCCGTTGGTTATAAAGCATTTTTCTCCATTTAATATATAGCAATCCCCTTCCTTTTTAGCTCTTAATCTCATCCCCCCTATAGCATCGGACCCTCCCATTGGTTCAGTTATTCCAATAGCTCCAATTTTAGTTCCATCCGCAATTCCCGGGAGATATTTCTTTTTTTGCTCGGCAGTACCAAATTCAATAACTGGACCGGCAAATAAACAAGAAGAACCACCAAATATACCCGCTAAAGCATAAGAAAATGCAGTCAATTCCTCACCAAAAATCGTACGATATAATAATCCTTTACCAAGACCTCCAACTTCTTCCGGGATAATAATATTTAAATACGGCTTCATCTTACGTAAAATTTCAACGGCAAGCTCTTTATCTCTATCCCTGTCAATTTTCTCTGCAACGGGTAAAACATTTTCCTTACACCATTGCCGTACCTCCATCCGAAAATCATTTTCTTCTTTAGTATAGAAATGGAGTCTATCAGGCATACAAGAATATCCAAAATCTAAACTTAAATCCTCAAAATGAACATGTCCTTCCATTAAAATCACAATTTTACATTCTTTATTGCAATAATTATTTTTTTCATTAAAATGTATATTAATTGGTTTAGACGATATTTAAGATTCATTAATTATTATATTTTAGTTCTAAATCAAATTAATAGAGGTTCTTTTAAAAAAAAATTTTTAAATTTGGAACTCAATATGAATTTTAGAGTCTTTATTCTCTTTTGAAAAAGACTTTTAAATATTTAATGTGTATTTAAATTTATACTACTATTTTTTGAGTTTTGCGATAATATTATGCAGCTATTTAAGGTTAATGAGAACGGAGAAATGATCAATATAGACAAGTTGGAATTTTTGAATGATAACATCTATATCGTCGACGACCAAATAATCGTTTATATCTGGGTAGGTGTTAATGCGTCTCAAAAAAAAAAGGATATTACTGCTGAATTTGCAAGGAAATATGAGAAAGAACGTGGTGAGACAAAAATACGAATAATGAGACAAGATCGAGAATATGGCTCTTTTTTAGCGATGATGGATGATTTAAAGAAGGGATTATTACCGGGTATTACAATTGAGAGAAGGCCTGAATTAAAATTAGAAAAACCTCAGAAGATTGATAAATCTGGAAAAGAATTAATATCCCTTAAAAATAAAAAAGTGAATATTGAAACAAATTTAATAGAATGGTTGGAACAACTTAAGAGATATAGGAAAATTCAACCAGAAGAAAAAGCCATAGACCAAGAAGAACTTGAGCTAGAGCATCAGATAAGAGAAGCCGCTTATTATCTATCTCTTGAAAATTATTCATATGACGATTTATGTTGGATGTTAGCAGAAAAGATTTTAAAATATACTCTTAGAATGCCTTCTATTGAAGATATAAAGAAAAAAGCTGAAGATGTATTTATATCATCTTGTACCTATGATGAATTATGTTGGTTGAACGCGGAAATGGATTTATTAATTAAAAAAGAGTATATTAAAAAGGAAGTCCATAATTTTACCTTTAATTAGTTTATTAAAAACCATATTGGTTTTAATCCACTCTTTGTTAAAGTTAATTGATTTAAGACAATAATGTATAGTTAAAATACTTTAAATAAGTTCATACATCTTATTTTCATATTACCAATTAATTAGGAATTAAAAGAGTTTAAAATGTTAAGTTTTGAAATACTCCCTTCTTTAGTTGGATATATCTTATGTGCTCTTGCTATAATTCATGCATTATTGGATTCGAAAGAAAATAGACTCCAGAGACTGCTCATGTTATTTATACTATTTATTTACGGCACCTTCTTAGAATATATGGGTGTTACTAATGGTCACTATCATTATGCTACTGATTTTGTCATGATTTTGGAAGTAGTTCCATTACCTGTTTCATTAGCGTGGGTTGGTATTATTTATAGTGTAATGATTATCGCTGAACGTCTTGAATTAAATACTTGGCAGCGTATTATTGCTACCTCCTTAATTGCTCTTAGTTTAGATTGGGGTATGGATCCAGTGGCTGTCGAATTAGGTCTCTGGACATGGGAAACTGATAAAGGAGAATATTTTGGAGTACCCGGCTTTAATTTTTTTGGTTGGTTCTTTATCCCTATCGCTTTTTTAATTGCTTATGGACTAGGATGGGATAAAGAAAATAAAAGCGTTAAATTATACACAATTCACGGAATTGATGAGATACATTCATTAAGCCGAAAATTGTATACATTATTACTTGTAATTCCAATATGTATAGGGATATTAATAATTGTTGGGATAATTTCTTTAAATCCATACATATATTACATGCCTCTCATAGGACTCGTTATTTGGGCGATATCAACAGTAATTATAGCATCATTCTTGATCATCTGGAAGCGCAATTCATTAAGACGCAATAAAGCTTTTGATTTGATACCACCATGCGTTTTATTATATATTGGGCTTAATTATGCATTTTACGGCTTCTTAATTGGCCGATTAGATTTAGGATTTATTATGCTCCTAACAGGCATTCCCTTATGGCTAACCTTTATCTTTACGCTTATAAAGAAATAAAGATATGAGAATCTGATATAATTCAAAAATTATCTAGAAATTTCCAAGAATTTGAAAAAAAAACAATTATATTCTTTTTTTTCTAAATATTATTAATTTTACAAATTATTGCAAATTTAAGTGAAGAAAGTGCCTGTAAGAAAAACTAAATATGCCCAAGCAGTAAATGACGAAATTCTCGAAAAATTAAATCTAGAAAACAGATATACTTTTCTTAATGAAAATTTAAAACCATTTTTGTCTGAAGATCAACTAAACTTCCTCCTAGATGTTCAGAAGTTCTGTTTGAATTTTGAAAACGAGAACAATATTACTCATAAACCGGATGAAGATATTTATGATTGGGTTCCCGCCTTTGGAAAAAAAGGACTAATTACTAGAATGCATGATTTTGGATGTGTGGACTTAGACTACGAAGAGCATGGATTAGTAGCTGATTTTATGAGAATACTGGGAACTGATCAATTTGATCCACAATTTACTATGTTAACCGGAGCAACCGTTATTTGTATAAATCCGATATATTGGCACCATGATAATATTCCTGTAAGATTAAACGCATTAAAAGAATTAGCAACAGGAGAAGGTTCAGGTTGCTTATTAATAACTGAGCCAGAGAGGGGATCTGATGCGGTACACCAATTGACAACATGTCAGGAACAAGAAGATGGTAGTTTTGTTTTAAATGGCGAGAAAATTTATAATACGAATGCACCAAAATCAAAATGGGCAGTTGCCTATGCAACGGCCGAAAAGAACAATGGAGCCATGATGGCTCAATTCTTAATTGATACGTCCTGGGAAGGATGGAATTGCGAAAGAGTGGGTATTCCATGGGTCCCTAAACTTTATCTTGGTAAGGAGAAATTAGTAAATTTAAGAGTGCCTAAAGAATACATATTAGCGGGGGTTGGTAAAGGTCGCGAACACCTTTTTGAGGGGCTTATTCCTGAAAGAATCGCAATTGCTTTACGAGGTGCCAGTGAAAGTTGGAATGCTCTTTCTCATGCTATAATTTATGCGAATATGAGAAAGCAATTTGATCAAGAAATTTTATTATTTCAAGGTGTTGGATTTCTTTTGACCGATTTATGGGCCAGAACCACCTCTATTATACACGGGTTATTGAAATTTTGCGAAGTCTATGATGAGAAAATGAAAAAGTACGGAGGAGAATTGCCAGAGAACATTTCTCAAGCGATGGTCCCCGCAGCTAGCCAATATAAATACAGTTGTGCTCAATTGTCTAAATATGTCTGCTATGAAGCTGCGAATGTAATGGGGGGTGCTGGACTTTGTGATAATACCATGATGGATGACTTATTGCATATTTCAAGAATTCAGGAGATAATCGGAGGAAGCCGTCAAATACAACAGTTTATTATGTCCAGAGGTTTACGAAGATTTTTCAAGATGTTATAAAAAAGTTAACAATACAATAAAGAAGGTGATTAAACTGACAGAAGATATTAAAAATATTGTTGTAGTTGGAGCAGGGTTAATGGGGGCAGGAATCGCCCAGGTTTCTCTAATGGCGGGTTATAAGGTTACATTAGTGGATATCAAAGAAGATTTCATTAATAAAGGAGTGAATAGCATAGAAAGTGGATTAAAAAGACTCGAAGAGAAGGGAGAACTCAACACTAATGAGGTTATGTCAAGATTGACATCCACTTTGGAGTTATTAACAGCGGTTAAAAATGCTGACTTTGTTATTGAGGCTGTAGTAGAAAAAATGGATGTGAAAAAAGAAGTATTTAAGATCTGTGATGAACATGCTCCTTCTCATTGTATAATCGCTACAAATACTTCCACCATGTCTATTACGGAGATGGCCTCAGCAACTAAGAGAGAAGAACAATGTATTGGAATGCATTTTTTTAATCCCGTACCATTAATGAGATTGATTGAAATTATAGCTGGCCAGAAGAGTTCTAATCATTCTATGGATATGGGAGTAAAGTTAGGTGAAAGTTTACCATGTCTTAAAGGCAAACGCTATGTGGTTAAAGTTTTAAAAGATCGACCCGGATTTATAGTGAACAGATTAAATGCTCCTGTTTCAATCTATAGGAATTATCTTCTAGATTATTGTTATGATAATGGAATCCCCTGGGAACAGCTTGATGCTGATTATGAAGGGAAAGTACCCATGCTTCCATGTATATTAGCTGATTACGTAGGAATTGATACTTCATACTATGGAGCGCTCTATTATGTTGATAAACTTTCTCCTGATTTCACTCCCGGCAAAGTGATAACGCAAATGGTTAAAGAAGGAAAATTAGGGCGAAAAACTGGGCAAGGTTTTTATGATTGGTCTCAAGGAAGGCCGAATCCAGATACTTCAAAAAAAGCGAATTTAGTAGATTTTGATCTCATTAATGCGATAAAGTTGAATGAAGGATGCCGGTTATTAGAGGAAGGAGTGACAAATAGCTACAATGTGATTGATGAGGCAAATATGGCTGGAAGAAATACGCCTGGACCTTTTGACCAAGGTAAAGATAATTATCAATTATTTGTTAAGAAGCTGGAAGATTTTGTGGAAGAAACCGGAAAAAAATATCTAAAACCATGTAAATTGTTAAGATCTGGAAAATTTCTTGAAATGAAATAATATTTATTTACCTTTTTAAAACATATTTTCTTTTATAACATTCATTTATCATCCTAAAAACTGCCTATCAAGAATCATCGTAAGAAAATTAAAAAATTAATGTAAATTTTTATTAGATGTTAATATAGAATTAAAAGAGAAATATTCATGAAACTTAAATTCAGGATATCTGGACGCGGAGGGCAGGGGATTAAATATTTAGGTCAAATTCTTGTTCGAGTGGCGATGGGTGCAGACTATAATGCAACCCTTTCGGTGGATTATACTCCATCCGTTCGAGGAGGTCCAATTTATTGTGATATTATCCTCAGTTCTGATCCCATCTCTTATCCTTTTTGCGATAAAGACGCCGATATCTTTGTAGCAATCGATCAAAACGGAATTGAACGAGCTAGTGAATGTATATACGATAAGACAGTTTCATTTATTGATGCAAATACTGTTTCTAATATAGAAGAAATTATTAAAGAAGGTAGAATCTATCGAGTACCTATTACCAAGCGAGCGGATGAAAATAATGTAGCTAGTAGTGCCAATATCCTATCTTTAGGTTTTTTGTCTCAATATCTTCAAAAAAATGGAAATATTGACTTAAGGGAAGAACATTATCTTCAGGTATTAAATAAATTGCCAGATCGATTTAGAAAAACCAATCTTTTAAGCTATCAACTTGGAAAATCCCTTTATCACGAATTTGAAAATATGGCTTAGTATTCCTTTTTTATGTTGAGTGCTCTCATTCTGCGTTTCCCCTAGAGATATATGTTTTTATTTTTAAGTACTTATACAATAAAAAAGCAAATTTAAAAGAGAAATTATTCTTTTTTAAGCATAATTAGGAGTAATATAACTGGAAATATAAATATAAAAACGAGTTAAGAAAAATGTTAGATTCTAAGCGTGCGCCTATATTACCTCCTCCTCGACCTCAAAAGAAATATCAGGTTGTAATTAATTCTGAACAATGTGATGGCTGTAAAATTTGTATAGAATTTTGCCCAAAAGAATTATTAAAAGAAAGCGAAGAGGCTAATAGTCGTATGCTTCATTATGTAGAAATTGTAAATTCTGAAGATTGTCTTGGATGTAAACAATGTGAGCGATTATGTCCTACCACATCCATTTTTATTTATGAAATTGATCTACAGGAAGGAGAGATAAATGAGCCTTAAAAGTAGCTTCGATAGATCCGTTGTAAAACCAATTTTAACATCCGGAAATTATGCAAGCGCAGAAGGTGCTATAGCAGCAGGATGTTTATTTTTTGCGGGATATCCTATAACTCCCTCATCTGAAATTGCAGCATATATGTCTAGACGACTTCCCGAAGTTAATGGGACATTTGTACAAATGGAGGATGAGTTAGCTTCTATTGCCTGTTGTTTAGGAGCTTCTTACGCTGGTTCAAAATCCATGACCGCAACTTCAGGTCCAGGACTTTCATTAATGGCTGAAAATATTGGTTTAGGAGTTATGCTAGAAGTCCCAATGGTGATTGTGACGATAATGAGGGGGGGTCCAAGTACCGGTCAACCAACAAATGCATCCCAGTCTGACGTGTATCAAGTTAGGTATGCCTCTCATGGAGATTATCAAATGATTGTTCTCACACCTTCCACAGTTCAGGAAATGTACGATTTAACTATTCGAGCTTTTAATTTGTCTGAAAAGTATCGTACACCTGTAATCGTCGCTTCCGATGGGATTTTAGGACAAATGATGGAACCCGTATATTTACATAAAGATTTTGAATTAGTGGAACGCAAAAGACCCCAAGTCCCCCCAGAAAAATATAAACCATTCGAAGCTTTAGATGATGATCTTGTACCCGGAATGGCTATCGCAGGGACAGATTATTATTTTTATGTAACTGGTTTGACTCATGATGAAGAGGGTAACCCTCAGATGACTCCTGAAGCAGCAGAAGTTCTTATTAAACGACTTTGCGATAAAATTATAAAAGCTAGACCGGATATTAATGATTGGGAAGAAAACTATCTTGATGACTCCGAAACTATAATCCTTGCTTATGGAATCAACGCTAGGGGTGTACCCGAAGCGGTTGAAAAAGCTCGTAAACAAGGGCATAAACTTGGTTATGTACGCTTAAAAAGCTTATGGCCTTTTCCAGATGAGCTAATGCAAAGAATTGGTCAGCAAGGGGTTTCTAAGGTTATTGTTAGTGAGATGAATAACGGAATGATAATTCGAGAAGTAGAAAGATTTCGACATTTATTTGAAGTTTCTGGCATTACCATTCCAACCGTTATTCCATTTAGTCCTAAATTTATTTATAAGAGGTTATTAAAGGAGGTATAAATAATGTTACCCCAAGATCAAATTACAAAAATGCAAGATCATCCATTAAGTGAAATGTTAAATTTACATCGTTTTATTTTTTGTCCAGGATGTTTAATTGGAACTATAATTACTTCCATAACCAGTTGTTTGAAAGAGAGAGGGTTAACTTCTAAAGACTATGCTATAGTTTCTGGAATTGGTTGCACAGGGAGATCAAGCGGGTGTTTTAAGGCTCCCGCATTTCACACTACACATGGACGAGCGATTCCGTTTGCGACAGGTTTAAAATTAGCCAATCCCAACCTAAAAGTAATTGTACTTTCAGGGGATGGCGATCTTTTCGCGATAGGAGGCAACCATTTTATTCATGCTGCTAGAAGAAATGTAGAAATTATTGTTCTTTGTGTAAATAATAATGTATACGGCATGACAGGAGGTCAAGTCGCCCCTACCACTCATATAGGTGATATAACTTCAACTACTCCATATGGCAATATGGAACCTCCCTTTAATTTAGTAAGTCTAGCAGCTGCTTCAGGTGCGACTTATGTCGCGAGATGGCCTGGCTATGATACCCTTCGACTACAAAAAAGTATATTTAAAAGTTTAGACAATGAAGGCTTTAGCTTTATTGAAGTACTTGCTCCTTGCTTTATCCAATATGGTTCCAAAAATAAACTTGGTGATGCGGTAGAGATGCTAGAATGGTTAAGAAGGCAGATTCAAATTAAAACCAATTGGCCCCCTCATGAGGCTACTTTTGATTTTAAACAAGGAGTAATTATATGTGGGGAATTTGTTGATGAGAGAAGAGAAGGTTTCTCTGAAAGGTTGAAACAAATGCGAGAGAGGGTACAAAAACAAAAGAAAGAGAAAAAATTAAGTTGATAAAAATTTATGATTAAAATGAAACAAAAATCGGCAAATAATCTTAGAATCAGAGCCTTAATATAATAAATGTAAAATTTTTGAAAATTAAAATTCAATTTTAATTCTTTTAATATTTTATTTTCTATGTTCAAAAAAATAAATTTTGGATTTAGTTTAATTCATTCAAAAGAAATTTTTCTTTAAAGCTATAATAATATGGTGAATAAAAGAATATATGAGCTAAAATATAGGGATATAAGCATAAGACCTGTTTTTTTATCCACTTTTTGTCGAATCCCAATTACTATAAAAACGACCAGTGCCGCACAAATGGTGTAGAGAATGGTAGGAAGGGCAAGTTCAGAGGTGACAGATTGTGGATAAATCAATTGTCCTATGGCAATCGAAATAGTTGCATCTACAATGCAGCTACCTATTATATCCCCAATTGCGAGGTCATATTGTTTTTTTTTTAGCGCATTAATATCAACTACCAACTCAGGAAGAGAAGTGCCAATAGCTAAGATAAAAAAACTAATAATAAACTCATGAATGTTCAAAGCATTTGAGAGAGTTATGATTGATTGAATTATAATGAATGAGCTTATAGCGACACCTATAAATCCTAATATTGCCAATAATAAATGATATTTCTTGCTCCTCGCTTTAGTTGTTAATTCCATCATATCTACTTTTTCTAAGAAATCACTTTTAGTTACATTATAAATTACCATCAAATAAATACCAAAACTACAAATCAAAAATAAAGCATCTATTCTCGTAAAATATCCTTTTTCAATAACAATGAAAATGAAAAAAAGTGATAATATTAAACATCCCCCAATTATTAGAATTTCTTTTCTCCCAATCTTGATTGTCCCGCATAAAATAACTAGAAGCCCAAATATTAATGTTAATTGACATAAAACTGAACCTATTGCATCTCCAACATTTATATCCGCATGTCCTATAGAACTTGAGATTATCGAGTTAAAAATTTCAGGAATATCAGTACCTATGGATACTAATGAAATCCCAATAACTAAGCTCGAAATACCTAATTCAGAGGCTAGAATTGCGGAATTCTTGACTGCTATTTCTGCAGTGATTATAATAAATATTAAACCTATTACTAGCAAAAAACAAGCTGATAATGTATTAAACATTTTTTTATAAAATATTCTTGTATTTTAATGAATTTTTTCTAAATCAAATAATTTTTAACCTAACTCATTTAATCAGGTTAAGATGAGATTAAAAGAGATACTAACAATCATTATATTTCCTTTATTATATATAAATGTATCCAAATAATGGTAAGAAGGTATCCTAATTATTGATACTTAAGGATTAAAAAAGGATATATTTAGAAAATTTATTAAAGAAAAAAAATTTAAATATATTTGATCATGAAAAAAAAGCATAAGTTACAGATCACTCTTGATAATGAAATATTCAAAAAGTTATTTCATACTTTTTTACACTTACAGATATGATCTCAACAGATTTCCAAAATTTAATAAAATTAACAGAGTTTATAGATTTTTAACTAAAGCTAACATATATTTTCTCAATGCGGAGAGTAATATCTTAAAAATAAATTATTATACTTAAGAACTTAATATATTCAACTCATTTAGATTTAAACCAATTGTTTCTTAAAAAAAATAAAATGAATATTCTTTAATAAGAATGAAATGGCATAGTATTGAGATAGAAGAAATATTCAAAACTTTAAATACATCTCCAAGAGGTCTTTCCGAAGAAGAAGCAGAGAGACGTTTATTAGAATATGGTCCTAATCAAATAGAAGAAGAAGAGCCGATTAGCAAAACCCGCATTCTTCTTGCCCAAATAAAAAACCCGATAATTTATATTATTCTTATAACAGCAATAATTACTTTTATATTCGGCAAATATACTGATACGATTGTAATCGGAATTGTTATTTTATTTAACACGATAATTGGATATGTTCAAGAATATAAAGCAGAGTCCAGTTTACAGGCACTAAAATTGATGGTTAGTCCCGAATCTGATGTTATTAGGGATTGTCCTGAAGATAGAATATGTATTGAAATGCGCATCAAGGCAAGTGAGGTGGTTCCTGGAGATGTTGTGCTTCTTGAAGGAGGAGATAAAATTCCCGCTGATGCACGAATATTTGAAGCGATAAATCTTGAAATTGATGAATCGATGTTAACCGGCGAATCTGTTTCCGTCAAAAAGACCATAAAAACCCTTGATGAGGATGTAATTGT
>SDNV01000232.1 GCA_004524515.1 Promethearchaeota archaeon | reverse complement strand
AAGAGCCAATAATATCATAAATTCGCTCAATCGATCCGTGAATGAATCAAAGAAGCCTCCAAATTTAGTAGCTGAATTGCTTAATCTCGCTATCGAACCATCAATACCATCGAAGATACCAGTGATAAATACCATTATCCCAAACCAGAAATAATTTTCAAAAAATATTAATATTAAAAAACTTGCTAAGGAACACATAAACATGACTAATGTTGCAAGATTAGGTGTTAAACCAATGCGATTTAATCCTTTTGCTAAGCCAGTTACTAATGGTTTAAAGACTCTCCTTAATCGAATTCGCGATGGCATTTTTGTATTATATTATTAAAATTCTTCTTTATCTTTGATTATCTGATCTATACGCTTAAACCCAATAGTTCCCATAATGAATGCTATAACTAAACTGATAAGATATAACGTTCCAATATGGATATTAAATAAAATAAATACATCAGCTCTAATAAAAACTTGCTGATTCATTATATCACTATAAATCAATGAATCTGAGACAATTATCATGAAAAATGCCATAAAACTTAGGATACTTCCTAGAATATTAAATATCGCAGGCGTCCTTTGTTTGAATAATGAACTTATTACCGCGGATAATGCATAGAATATGAATGAGATTAGAGATGTCGTAAATTGTAAGAGAAGATAAGACTGAAAATTAACCGCATTTAATATATAATGATTACTGTTATCCAAAATTCCTGTATTTGATCCGATTAAGAATAATAACGAAAATACGAAACTGATAATATTTAGTAAGCCACCTAAGCAGTTCAAATAAAAATTTGATTTCGAAATTGCCGAAACATTTATATTCAAATTTTTAACAGCGTTTATGTAAAAGTCTTCTTTTAAAATTGCAAATTCTCTAATAATATCTCGAGGTGTGGATCTATTGACCTTTTTAAATTTATAAGTGGCGTGTTGGTCTTTTAATTCCCCCAATGAGTTTCTTGCTTTATTTCTCTTTCTCGCAGAACTATTATTACCTTCAAAATACCAAATTAGGTCTCTATTAGGATCAACAATTACAGCAACATCACTCTCATTAATCCCTTCAGCCTTATGCCATTGCTTACTTTTAAATTTATACGGTAAGAGGTTAGAAGACATGGTGAAATCGTAAAATTCTTTTCATTTTTAAGTTATAGTTTATTATAACATAATATATCTTATTTATATTAACAATTCTTAATTAAAATCTAGTCTAAAGAGCTATCAATTTTCGGTGACATATCAATTGAAATTGCGTCTAGTGTTCAGAACAAAGTCAAAAAAAGAAAAGGAAGTCACTTTAAAAGTCAATATTGCTCCTTCGAAACATTTGGGTTTTATTAATTTTATAAACTTTGTTTTAAATCAAAAGAAACCCGTGACATTAACACTTGAGAAGATTGGTGCCTCAGGAGAAATAGAGCAAATAAAAATTGAAGGAGAATTCGAATTCCAATCTAAGGAGGCTTAAGAATAATGAAATTACGTTTAGTACTCAAAACAAAAACTAATAACGAAAAAGATAGAAGCATTAAGTTTAACATTGCTCCTTCAAAATTAGAAGGAATGCTTAATTTCATCCAGCTTGCTTCCTCTAAAAATCAACCCGTTTCAATCACATTTGAAAAAATCAGTAAAACCGGAGAAAGAGAAGAAAGTAAGGTAGAAGGTAAATTCAAATTTAACGTCAAGGATGTGCCTCAATTAGAGCAAATTATTGAAGAAGCAACTGGTCAATTAAAACGTCGAAAGAAAGCGCATCAGAAACGATCCCATAAATGATCATAAAAGTTTTATGAAACCCAATTTAATGAGATTTTTACAGATATTATAAACTTTTTCGTGTTGTGCTTCTAATTTTTCTGAAATCTCTCCAATTGATTTAGTTCCATCAATATGGTTATAAACATTTTGAGATAGTTCACCTGTAAGATAATGCTTTGGATTAATTTTTTGTGAGTAGTCATAATTAGGGACTTTTGAACAGTAGATTGGTAAATCTTGAACTGGTTTTCTTTCATTCTTTAATGCTTTTAGATCTTTTTCTTCATTTAATTTTTCTTCTACACTTTTAAATAGATCGACAACACGTTCCTTAAATTTAGAATCGGTTTCTTCTAATTCCTCTTTGTGAAACTTCTTTAAGATCTCTTCAAAAGATTCAAACTCATTTCTACGGCCACTCCAATTCAAAACTTGACTAATATTAAATTTAGTAAGGAATGTTTTTGAAATCTTTCTAAGAACTCTCTGAACATTTACACCTTTAGAATATTCATCATAAGTTGCTAAATATATCAAATTCGGAATAGTATTTTCCTTTAAAAATGATAATTTTAATTCGTTATTAGATAACTTTAATTCACTAATCGTACCGAGATCTTCAAAAGAATCTGAAAAAGAATTAAGTGCTGCAAAAAAACCAGAAACCAAGATTAATGAATCACCATTACAAAATGTATTACTTGGATTGGAAAAATTTTTTACTAAAAGGGGTAGTCCATCCTTAATGATTATGAAATCGTGTATCATGTGTTTTTTTCCAATTCATGTGCTAGCTATAAATCTTCTTAAAGTATGTTTAAAAAGTGAAATAAAACCGTTAACAACAAATCTAAAGTTCTCAAAAAGAAAAAAAAAAGTAATATCGAGGTAATATCCTTTAAATTTTAAAACAGATTAAATTATTAGTTAGTCATGATAAGGATTAGATCCCCCGGTCGCATTTGTCTATTCGGGGAACATCAAGATTATTTAGGTTATCCAATAATTTCATTAGCTATTTCCAAATACATCTTTTTAGAAGCTCAGAAAGTAAATAAGCCAATTTTTTCAATTCATTTTCCTGACATTGAAACTGAAATAGAAATCAAATTAAGAAATAAAGAGTTGACCTATGAATCTAATCGAGATTATATTAAAAGTGGATATAATCTTTTTGTACGAAAAGGGATAAAATTTCCAAGGGGATATGATATCAAAATATGGGGGAATCTCCCCATCAACGCGGGTGTTGCTAGTTCCTCTGCCTTGATTATAGCATGGATATATTTTCTTTCTCTTAGTAGTAATCGAGAGATTAGTAGTCCTTACAATTTAGCTCTTCAAGGATATAATGCTGAAGTAAAAGAGTTTAATGAAGCTGGAGGAATGATGGATCATTTCTCCTCTGTTTTTGGTAAGCTCATTTTTTTACAAGAACAAGCTCAAAAACCAGTTCTTAATTTCTATGATTTATTATTGAACGGTTTCGTTTTAGGAAATTCAATGGAACGTAAATCTACTGTTGATGATTTGAGAAAAGTCAAAAAAAATTCTCTAGATTCATTTAGGATTTTAAAAGATATTTACCCCAATTTTAACAAATATCATACTTCTCTTGTCCAAATTACACCTTATTTAGATAGTATTGAGAAAAAATTTAGAAAAAAAATTATTGGGAATCTCTCGAATAGAGATATTACAAATAGCGCCAGAAATCTAATAGACAATTACTATAAGATCAAAGATCTAGCTACAGAAAGTCAAAAAAATCTATTTT
>SDNV01000231.1 GCA_004524515.1 Promethearchaeota archaeon | reverse complement strand
GAAGGGAAAGGAGATTATTATTGGTATGAAATAGGTGGAGTTAGTTCATTGCCAGTAAAATTATTGGGAAATATTCATGAAATTGTAACTGGTACCGTAAGCAAGGGTATATGGGATTCATTATCCGATGGACAACATACAATGACTTTTTATGTAAATGACACTCAAGGATATGAATTCACGGAATTTATAACTGTTACAAAATTAAATTCCACTCTCCAAACAATAATATCCACTAATGGAGATAGTAGCGGAGATGATGGTGAAAAAGAAACTACTGAAGAAGAAGGTTTTCCGTGGTATATACAAGCTGCTATGACAGGTGCAGTAAGTGCTAGCGTGGGTCTTATTATTAAACAGAGTTATAGTTCAGCGAAAAAGAGAAGATTAATCTTAGAAAAAATCCATGAAAATTTTGCCAGAGTTGAAAATCTTGAGAATTTCTTGAAAGAAAAATTAGAACTTGAAGATTGGCAAAAATTTCAGGAATATTGGGAAAAATACCAAAATGAGGAGATCACAGAGAGACAACTTATAAAAAAGGGTAAAAAGACATTAGGAAAGACTTTTATAGGATTATTTCTGCCTCATAAAAAATCTCGAAGAAGAAGATAAATCTCATATTTTTTTTCTTTTTTTATATATATTTAGTATTCTTATTTAACAAAACCTAAAAATTAATCAGAAAATCCATTTTTTCTATTAACTTATTATCTTATTAATATAAGTATTAAAATTTAATTCACTGTTGTATTTTTAATTATAAGAAAGGATAATTAATTTAGATTTTTATTCAGTTTAGAGAGAGATTAGATTGGTAAGACCTCCGACGGAAAAAAATATTTGCCTACTATGTAAAGGAGCAAGATTATTATGTGGAAAGAGAAATTGTCCAATTCTATTAAAAAAATCAATATTGAAATCTATTATTCCTTTTGAAATTGGTAAGTCAGTAAGGAATGTTGAAATTTTCGGGGCGAGTCCTCCAGGATTTTTTGTAGGAAGATATAATTATCCTAATGTAGCTATTGGTCCGCTGGTCCCGTTTAAAGAGTTTGAAGTTTTTCAAAACATAGATGATTATCATATCTTAGATGCCCCAGAATTATGGTATGGGACACCTATGAATGATGTGATATTATATAGGAGCAGTTTAGTAAGGAGTAATTTTAAAATTAATGTTAATATTGGAGAACAGAAAATAAAGTCAACACCTTCTCTCAAAGCACTTCGTCTATTAGAAACGTCTCAAGAACTTTCTATGGCTGCTCGACCTGTAGATACCGAAACAAAATTGGAAAAATTGAATTTAAGAATGGTAATGGATAACCATGCATTGCCAATGGGTCCATCAGGAATTACAGACAAGATTGAAATTGCTGAAAATGTCAAGGTCCATCCTAAAGTGGAATATTGCGTGGCTGATACAGATCTTAAGGCTCAAGAGGCGATTTCCGAGCAACTTTATATGAAAGGACACGTACCCTTATCAACGATCCACAGAATTTTTTCAGCAGGTCTCTTAGGAGAAGGAAGCAATCGCAAATTAGTTCCTACAAGATGGACAATTACTGCAGTAGACGATATTATCTCGAAAAGATTGATAAAAGAAATTAAGAAATTCCCAGAGATAAATGATTACCGAATTTTTGAGGCCACATATCTTGATAACCATTTCAAGATTTTACTTTTTCCGGGAAAATTTGCTTACGAAATGAATGAAGTGTGGGCTCCCAATTCATTATGGAATATATCACTTAATGGAAAGGATCAAGTTTTAACCCCTCAAATAATGACGGATTATGAGTTTTATAAAGGGCGTAAAAATTATGCAAGCAATATTACAGGAGCTTATTATGCGGCAAGAAAAGCGGTTTGCGAGTACTTATTTCAAATTCGTAGACAAGCCAGAATCTTAATTTTTAGAGAAGTTTCTGCGGGATATGAAGTGCCCTTAGGGGTATGGGTAATAAGAGAAACGGTAAGAAATGCCATGGAATTCTCAACTCCAATCATTATAGACAATTTTAACGATTCTATAAATAAAATGTCTGAGGGCTTAATGGTGGATCAAACATATTGGGAGAAAAGTAGTAAATTAATTAAGTTCATTAAGACTCAAAAAACAATAGATGCTTTTCTTTGAATAATGTTTTACATTTCGAGGGAGAAAACCAAGTATGATTTGGAAAACAAGAATTAACCAAATGACTAAAACCAAGTATCCCCTCATTATGGGGGCATTTGCAGGATTAGGTATTGCTAAATTTGCAGCTGCTTTTTCAAACTCTGGAGGTTTTGGGATCATAACTGCTTTAAATTATAAGTTAAAAGCATTTAAAAACATATTACAAAGAATGCAATCTATGACAGATAAACCATTTGGGATAAATATTTCAGTCCGGCCTCCAGGAATTAAAACATCTCAAGGAATCTTAACCGAAGATGATTACTTAAAATATGTTGAAATCGGTCTTGATGAGGGAATAAATATTTTTACCACATCAGCGTACCAAGCCACTTTCATAGGAAAAAGAGTTCATGAAGCTGGTTGTTATTGGTTTCATAAATGTGCTTTACCTAAACATGCATTATCCGCAGAAAAAGCAGGAGCCGATGCAATAACTTTGGTAGGTTTAGAAGGGGCAGGGGCAAAGCACCCTCTTCAAAATACCACATTAGTTAATATAACTAGTGCAAAGAAAATGTTAAAAGTACCATTAATCGCAGCTGGAGGGATAGGGGATGCGTATGGATTAATAGGAGCATTAGCGATGGGAGCAGAAGCTGTGTGTCTTGGCACCGCATTACTGCTCACTAAAGAATGTCCTGCTTCCGAAGAACTAAAAAAAAGGTGGATTAAAACCAATATTTTTGAGGAAACATATCATAAAAAAATATATGATTTCAATTCGAGAGATATTAAAACCCCATCCCCTGCGATTGTTAATATTAAGAAAATAATTCCAATGAAAACATTTATTGAGGGCATTATGGAAAATGCTGAAAGAATTGTAAAGTCTTGGGGTTTTACCTCGGAAGAATTTAATACTATTCCATATTAATTTAGAAGAAAGTTTTCTGAAATTTCTTGAGATTAATATAGTTCTTATTTACTATAAAATTGATAAATTTGTTAATATGGAAAAATAAAAAGTTTAAATAAAGCAACAACAATCTATTTTTATACTTATAGTTAATAAGGTAATACTTAATGGAAAATAAAGAAATTGAATATAAAAAATCATATACCGGAATATTCTCATTAAATTATTTCACTCAAGGAGTATTTAACAGTATTTTTTCGATGGTAATCCCTATTTATCTTTTGACCACTTATGGTTCAATTAATCAAGCAGCATTAGCATTTATGTTATCGATAGTTCTTATTCCAACGGCTATAAAAATATTATACGGGATTTTAACTGATAAAATTGGGATGAAAAAATTAGGAAGACGTAAACCTTGGATAATATTTCCTGCGAGTTTTGCTGGACTAATTTGGATTATGCTTGCTTTTATGATACCTTCAACTTTCGATGCTGCCGTTAGATTGTTTATTATAGCAG
>SDNV01000230.1 GCA_004524515.1 Promethearchaeota archaeon | reverse complement strand
TTTGATTAATTATGATTAAATTTTCTATTTCTTGATTCATTTAATTCGACATAATTCTAAATTAAACTTTAACTTTTGTTTCCATCAATTTAATACCTCAAAATCTCATTAAAAGTCGAATCTATCCTAATTGTACTTAAACATGTTTTATAAGATCTTAATTTCATCTATGTAAATTTATGGAAAAGTTGCCCACTTTTTATTTTTAAAAGGGTAATAATAAAGTTGAATTAGTTTTTTATCAAGATCAAATCAAATTAATAACAAAGTGAGTTATGCTTGCTAAAACTAACTTAGATTTTTAAAATTAAGGATATAGAAAGCAAATTGAACATTTTTGCTTTCCATAAATTTTTAATATAAATTTTATAATTATATTTATACTAATATATTAGAGAGAAATTAATCAACTATAGGTAAGAAAAATGCCCTCTGATCCTCAAACTGC
This sequence comes from Promethearchaeota archaeon, assembly GCA_004524515.1. Next base: position 3,136 of record SDNV01000230.1, on the reverse strand, counting down.
AATATATAATTTAATGCAAAAAGATCCAAGCGTAATTGCTGCTGCTGTGGTTCAAGGAACGAATAATATTTTGTATAGTACTGATAATTGGGATATTAGTCCTGATATTGGGAGGGTAATCTCAAGTTGGAATAGCATGAATGCTCAGTTTATTATGATTTCGGGAGTTAAATATTCTATATTACAGTGTACATCTGAAAGACTTGTTGCTACTTCAATCCGAGGAGAAGGGCATATTCTAGGGGCAAAAGATGAGGAATACAAAATAATTGTCTATCTTGAACCAGATGGGGAACCTATGGGTGCAACAATGGATACTGCTCGAGCACTCTCACAATTGAGTTCGAAAGGTAATTATATGGATGAAGATACTCAACTTGGGAGTTCTAAAGAAGCGTCACCTTCAGGAAGTGCTACCATTGATCCTCAATTGAAAGGAGAGGTTCAATCTTTTCTTGATTGGATAAAGGATAGTGAAGGTCTATCTGGTTATATTAATTATTATTTACAACAAAATAATACACAGATTATCTCCGAACTTTCAAAAATATATTCCGAATTAAGGCAAATATTCGGTGTTTGATTTGTTTTTCTTCATTGTCAATAAATAGGAAATCTATATTAAATAATGAAAGAAAATAATACACCTAATTCCAATAAAAAAATAATTGAAGATGAAAATCCCAAATATTTATCGAAAGAACATCAAGATTTAGATGTCCCTTCAGTTCCAATCGCACCCAAAAAGAAAGAAAGAATTACTTCCAAATCCCCTGGACTGTCAACTGATCTAATTAAAAAGATCAAAACTTTAGAATCCAATTTAGTCAAAGTTGTATTAGTTAATTGTGAGAGATGTGGAGAGATTATAACGGTTCCAATAACTAAAATATCAATAGATAGTTCAGAATTGCCAGTTGTACCAATCAGTTATGTTCACTTAAATTCAAAAGGTAAAGATCCTCATTGTATTACACTATTTTTAGATCACGATTATGATATCCGAAGACAAAGGATTTCAGATGTTATTATTGAGAAAAATTTAGAAAATAGATAGCTTTTACAAAATATGATTTTTAACTTACTTATAATTTCGAAATTCTAGGGATTTAAATCATCTCGTAAAGAAAAATAACATGGTTAGAAGAAGTAAATATTTCTTAATTTTAATTCTCTCACTCCTTTTATTGTTTATCTCCCTAAGAGACTCATTTATTATAGTAAAAGGAGGTTCAATGGAGCCTAGCTTGTACCATAATGATTTCCTCATAACTTATCCAAAAGCTCCGAACGAAATAGAAATTGGAGAAATTGTTGTTATCTCATCTGCTCGTTATTATATAGAAAATGGGGGGGCCCCGCAATTCTCTGCTTTTAATAATAATACTAAAATTATACACAGAGTAATTAATAAGAAAGAGATAAATGGCACATGGTTCTTTCTAACAAAAGGAGATAATAACATTCTCATAGACGGTTCAATCATATGTATAAACAGATCACAAAATTATTCACTTTTTGAATATAATGCTTCAGAAGGAGTTTATATCCCAGAAATAGCGATTGAAAGCGTGATGTTATTTAAAATCCCTTTACTTGGATACGTCCAAGATTTTGCTTTATTAATATTGATGGGGGTTGGATTTTTTTTTTTATTTTTTTACTTAAAAAAAAAGAAAAGCAATATTTTTAGATTGAAATCTCAAGAAATTGTATTGAAAACATTGAATAGAATAAACTTGTTTTTATATTTTTCTTTTATTCTATTCTTGTCAATTATAATATTTATTCACATGAATAATGATATTTTTTATATGAACAATAACACTCTAGCTCCCATATTTTATGAGGATGATTTACTCGTTAGAGAAAATGTAGCCCCCGAGATGATATTAGTAAATGATATTGTAATTATTGAAAGTCCTAAATATTTCTACGAACAAGGTTTCGACCCAATATTCTGGGATTTTTATCCAAATAGTTCCTATATAATTCATAGAGTTATAGAAAAAAAAAAGGTTAATAATACTTGGTTTTTCATAACTCAAGGAGATCAATCACCATGGAAACCTGATGGTAATTTTAAGACAATTGAAAAAATAGGTAATTATGATTATTTTAAATTTGAACTAAATGAGACAAATAAGGTTTTCATAAATCAAGAAGCAATAATAGGCGTTATAAAATTCAAAATTCCAATATTAAGCATCATTTCAAAAAATTCTATACTGATCTTTAGCACATACACACTTCTAATTTCAGTAATTTCATTAAAAATTAAATTGATGAAGAGAAGGACCCTAAAAACTTAAGAAATTTAAAATTAATCCCAGAATTACTGGAATAATACATGTAAGGAAAATGAATAAGAGACAACTAATTTTCCAATTATAGTTATTAGGATTGAGTAAAATGTTACAATTTGAACACCTTTTTTGAAATTTGTCCATAAATTTGGCTCCACAATTAAAACAGATATACTCTTGCTCATTGGAACTCATATATTAAGAAATAAAAAAAGCATAATTATTATATTATACTAATTTATTTTATGAAAGAAATCATAAATACTCAATTTTCTTTTCAAGAAATTAATTTATATATTAAGCTTTTTAGATTAAGTAAAAGCCATATATTCTTAGTATCAGAACACAATGAAATGGATATTGGAAGCGTGACTTTAGCTTCTCCTTCATTGATTGAGGGAATGATCCCTTCTTCAACATCGTATATGCTTTTTGGGATTAAAAATAAAATGATTACTCAGGTTATCTCTGAAAAAACCGCTACAACCCTAAAAACTCCCGTTTTACTATTATTTCACCTGATCTCAGATGTTAAGGAAGAAGATTTGATTAAGCCTTTAATGAGATTTATAAACGATTCTATCAAAGATTTAGATAATAAAATTAGAGATGCAGAGAGTGGGATTTGAACCCACGGAGGCCTATGCCAATGGATCTTGAGTCCATCACCGATGATCGTTTGATAAACATTGACCGGGCTTGGTTATCTCTGCAATATTTCAATTTAATTCGAATTAATTAAATTTATCCGCTCATGAATAATGTAAAAATTATTAGGACCCCTAACATAGAAAACATAATAATCATTTGAATCCGGTTCTTTTTTTTAC
>SDNV01000229.1 GCA_004524515.1 Promethearchaeota archaeon | reverse complement strand
TATTTGTTTTCAAGGGTGCAAATTTTGTTCTTTTAGTTTAAGCGCTGATAATAATGAAGCCTTTTTGTTAACAATAGATGAGATAAGAGAAAAAGTTATTGAAGCTAAAAAATTTGATTGTTCTGAGGTCTGTATTCAAGGAGGAATTAATCCTAAAGTGAAACTTGATTACTATTTGGACATCCTTAAAACTGTTAAAGATGTGGATTCAAGAATTCATACTCATGCTTTTTCTCCCCAAGAAGTGTTTTATATGTCAAAGTTATCTGGTGATACCATAGAGAATACCCTGAAAGAGCTTAAGAACGCTGGATTAGATTCGATACCTGGCACAGCAGCAGAAATCTTAGTGGATAAAGTTAGAAAAATTGTTTGTCCAAATAAAATATCGACATCTCAATGGATTGAGATTATTACTAAAGCTCATAATATCGGAATTCCCACCACATCTACTATTATGTACGGACATATTGAAAATTTAAAGGATAGGATTTCCCATTTAGAAATTTTAAGAAATATTCAAAAAGAGACGTATGGATTTACAGAATTTGTTCCCTTACCCTTTATAAAAGAAAATCCATTGCTGTCACAATTAGAAAATAATCCTTTAAAGCCAAGCTATGGAATGGATGATTTAAAATTATTCTGCGTCTCAAGAATATTCTTAAATAACTATATTGATAATCTACAATGTTCTTGGGTAAAATTAGGTCCAAAATTCGCACAAGTTTCTTTAAACTATGGAGTGAACGACTTTTCTGGAACTTTAATGGAAGAAAATATCTCAAGGAGCGCTGGTGCGGTATTTGGTCAATATTTATCTCCGGAAGAAATTATATCTATAATAAGAACTGCTGGTAAGCGTCCTGCTGAAAGGGATACTCTTTACCAAATTAGAAAATATTTTTAAGAAAATCTGAGCAATTTAAATATAATTACAATTTACCATAAACTGTAATTTAAAATCAACTAAAAAGAGTGACTAATATGGCTATAACAATTATCGCAAGTATTAAAGTTAAAGAGGGGAAAATGGAAGAAGTAAAAGAAGCTTTAAAAGAAATTGTCCCAAAAATAAAAGGTTCTGAACCAGGATGTTTAGCATATATCCCTCATACTGTTAAAGGTCCAAAAGAGAAAAACACAATCATTTTTTATGAAAAATATGAGGATGACAAGGCGTTAAAGACGCATATGGCGAATTTAGGAAAAAATATGGCGAAAGTTACACCCCTTTTGGAACCCGGAATGGATTTAAAAACTTGTTTTGAAATTTTATAAATTTTTTTTTTTATTTTGAAATTAAGAGGATTTTAAGCTATATTTTTTTTATTGGATGAAAGAATAAAGTACCAGCTATTTAATTATGTTTATTCATCTTGGATATAAGGTTTTCCAAGAAATAAACAATTTTCAGCTTTAGCTAATTCTCTTCCTAAATAATTTATATGATAAATATCATCAGATAAATTCATTTTGATAATCTTTTTGCTTATCGCTTCTGCACTATTGCCAATAACCGTATTTAATAATATATGGTCATTAGAGAAATGGAGAACATAGATTTTTCTATTGTAATGATTTATGTATATTTTAAAATATCCACTCTCATCGGGTTCATAAAGAATGTTCAGCTTTTCTACCACTAATGCTGTTTTATCATCAATTTCTGGATTTTCTTGAGATGTTTTCCCTTTAGCCTTGAAGATGGTTGTACCTAGATTTATCGGAGGGGATTTTCTATTCTTTGCGATATAATTTAATTTAATACACTCTTTTAATTCAGCAACTCCTCCCATAAGCTTAGTGCTATGTTCGACAGTAAATAATACCCCTATATCTAATTCGATTGCAATGCTTGCTAAGAGACCATTTATACCAACGGAGTCTATATCCATAAGTTCAACTACGTTTGAAATCCCGAAAAACATTGGCAATTCAAACTTTTTATATTGTTTTTCTTTAACTTTTTTAGCATATAGAAAGTAAGTTTCTAATGAATTACATATTCCCGGAGAGATTGGCGTTTCTAAAAGGGGATCCGCTATTAATTTCTTAAATCCATTTTGTTGCAGGACATTAGTCAACTTGAATAAGTTTTCAATACGAGTATTTGGATCTTTTGGAAAGTAGGCTTTGCCTATATTAGTAGGAAGGATAACGATCGGGATATTTTTAGAAATCTTGAGAAAATTTTTATAATTTCCCATATCCAAGCTTAAAATCATATCAATCTCCTCATCAACCGCAGCTAATATCTCATCAGAATCCATTGAATCTATACTAATTAATGTTTTAAAATTTTTCCTAATAAGATTGATTATCTCTTTTACTCTAGAGGGATTGGGTTTATTAGAGATACATCCTATATCAATTATATCTGCTCCCGAGTCGACATAGTGCCCTAACTTTTTTAATATATCATCATCTTTTTTCTCAGTACAATTTACGATTTCTGCGATTATTGGGGGCGGTAGATTGCGACCTATTATCAAATCTGACGTTTCTTCATTAATATAAAATGTGTGAGAACCTAAATCGTTCTTAGCGGTTTCCAATTGCTCTTTTATAATTTCTTTATATAAATTTTCACCAGAAAATTTGAATATCCTATTCGCTGGAATGGAAGTTGACAAGGAAATTTTTTCCAAATTATTTAAGATCATAGGAAGATCGGAAGCAAATTCAGGACCTTTTTTAATGTTGAGGGCTAATTCTTTTTCTAAATTACCAGTATTCCATTGCACAAATCCAGGGAGTAAAATTAAATCATATTGAATAAGAACAAGATTTTTTAAGATTGATTTTGTCATTTCTTCGGATAAAAATGCAGAAATCGAAACAGGGGCTTTTTCAATAGTAATATCATGGGATTTTATTCCCTGTATTACTTTTTTAATTATAGGATAACTGCTCTCCCCGGTAATTATTAAAATTTTAATCTAAATCACTTATAAGTTTGTCTTTATCAAATGGAATGAAAATATCATCTAAAATTGATCCGGACGCTTCTTTAAGTCTAAGATTTTTCACAATAGGTTCAAATTCTCCCCCTAATAATCCATTGGCTATAAAGGCTGCTCCTTGTGCCGCACGTTTGGCAATCTGACTATAAGATTTCATAAGCCTTGTCGGAGCAACATCTTTTAATCCTTTTATAATTCTGTCTCTCAAATATGTCAAATCCGCACCGCGTCCTGCTAATAATATTTCTTGAATTTTATCTTTATTAGAAAAGGAAGAAGTTATCCCAACAACTGCCTTTTTTACACTTGATAAATAGGCCTTTAAAGCAGTTCTAATTTGTTCATCTTTTTCGGCTAAAAGTGTAATTTCTTTTAAACTTAAATCCGAATATCCTGCAATTGAAGCGACGCCTCCCTTATATATATTATTCTTCTTGATATGTTTAATTAGATACGCTAATTCTCCATCTAAACTTCCACAGGCTCTAAATCCCATGATATTAGAACCTCCGATTCCATCAATTAATTGACCATTTTCAATAGCTAATACTGCCGTAAACCCATATCCAATCTCAACCATGATGAAATTCGTTTTTTCAGGAGAAACTTTAAATTTTTCCATTTGAT
>SDNV01000228.1 GCA_004524515.1 Promethearchaeota archaeon | reverse complement strand
AGCTAATATTGGTTAAATTTTCGCTATTTTTTATTGGTTTTGCAAATTAAATCAATTTACTTAGGAAGATTTGCTAATTGAGTTTTAAATCAAAATCATAAATAAAAAAAAGTATGAAAAATTATATTTCTATGAATAATCATATAAAAACTAATTATAAATGAAAATAAGAAATGAGGCGATAAAATATTCCAGTAAAAAAAGAAGATAAGTATCAAGTCAACGAGAGTAAGCGTTGGTTTCAGAAGTGGTGGCCAGAAGGCGTTCCTAAAAATATTACATTACCAGAGATGACTGTGAATGAAATGCTCGATGAACAAGTGAAAAAATACGCAGATCACAATATTCTTTGGTTTCTGGAAACATGGATGACCTATCAGGAATTTCAAGATCATGTTAAGGCATTTGCGACTGCTTTAAGCAATTTAGGGGTTAAAAAAGGAGATGTGGTAGCGATGCACTTGCCCAATTGTTTCCAATATGTCATCAGTTATTACGCAGCCACCGGAATTGGAGCGATTGCTACCGGAATAAATCCCACCTATCAACCTATGGAAATATTGCATCAATTAGATATAACTAAGCCTAGGGTATTGATTGTATTAGATGCATTATATATCCCCTATATTAAACCGATCATTGCCAAATCAAGCATTGAAAAAGTAATATACACAAACGTAGCTGATTTAGCTCATGGATTAGGTTTTAAACGAGTATTGGGAAAACTGTTAAAAAAAATTCCGAAAGGAAAAGTGGATTATCCCGGAGCCTTAAATTTTATGGAACTTTTAGATACTCCTCCAGAGGTTCCAAAAGTTAATATTGATGTTAAAACTCATCCTGCAACCTACATTATGACAGGAGGAACTACAGGTTTGCCAAAAGCAGCTGTTTTAACTCATTTTAATGTGGTTTCAAATGCTATACAATGCATGTTTTGGTTAGGCGGGGAGACTCCAGGAATTGGAGTGGTAGGAGTACTTCCACTATTTCATAGTTTTGCTCATACAGTGGTAATGAATAGTTGTATAAAATTAGGGGGTTGGATGATGCTTTTTCCAAGACCACCTGAAACTGGCGAACTATTATCCCATATTGAAAAATTACCTGCTCAAGAAGGCTTAATATATCCCGGGGCAGAAATTCTTTTTAAAAGATTAGCAGAGTATGAGGATATTAAAAAGTACCCCGGTATAATGGGAAAATTGAGGTTATGCGTTTCGGGTGCAGGACCGCTACATAGACCAGTAAGAGATGCTTTCGTGGAAAACACAGGAGGGCGTATAGTTGAAGGTTATGGACTAAGTGAGGCAACACCCGTTGTTAGTGCTGGGAATTTATTTGGAGAAAGTCCTATTGGTGTCATAGGAATGCCTTTTCCAGCTACGGAGTGGGGGATTTGGCCTGTAGAAGATTTTAGTCAGGGTCCAATTTCTTTAGCAAATCCAGAGGATACTAAGTTTGGTGAAGAATATTCTGGAGAACTATGTGTACATGGACCTCAGGTAATGTTAGAATACTTGGAGAAACCTGAAGAGACCGCAGATACCATAAAAGAATATAATGGAAAATTTTGGTTGTTAACAGGAGATATTGGATTTATGAACGAAGATGGGACTGTTGAGTTAAGAGATAGAAAGAAACAGCTTATTAAATATAAAGGATATTCCGTTTATCCCAAAGAAGTAGAAGAACTCCTCATGAAACATCCTGAGATTTCGGAAGTGGCAGTTGCGGGTTTACCACACGATGAATTTGGAGAAGCGGTTAAGGCATGGGTTGAATTAACTCCAGGTTCAACTTTAACTCCAGAGACGATTAAAGAATGGGCTGCTGAAAATATGACTCATTATAAACGACCCTATTATGTGGAGATTATTCCGGAAGTTCCGAAAAATCTCATTGGAAAAGTACAAAGACGTATGTTACAAGAAGCAGACCCGATTTGGCAACAAAAGCAGGGAAAATCTTAAGGATTTACCCATAAAAAATAAAGTTCTTCATTTTTTTTTATTTTATTATTACATTTTAGAGGATGAATTTAAAACTAATAAGATTTGATTAGTATAATTTTATAAAATTTTAGGAGTATTTAATAGACTCAGAATCAGTAAAATTCTGATTTTTGTAGCATTAACTTAGTTAATGCTTCAAAGGTTTCCTCTACATTCTCACCAGTTTTTGAACTACATTCTATAAATGCATCCATATCTCTTGCTCTTGCTATTTCAATACCTTCTTGTGAATCCACTTCCCTTTGGTCTCCAAGATCCGCTTTTCCTCCCACAACTAAAATGGGAAACATATCATCGATCTTTTTTCGAATAACGGTGAGCCAATCGTCTATATGGGCTAAGGAGGAATAATTAGTGATATCATACATAAAAAGCCCCCCATTTGCACCCTTAACATAAGTAGGTAACAAAAATCTAAAGCGTTCTTCCCCACCAAAATCCCAGATCTGCAGCTTAACTTTTTTTTCATCGATTTCTAAACTTTTTACTTCAAAATCAACCCCAATAGTCATCGTGGTATCGGATTTAAATAAATTTGTCAAGTACCTTTGGGTTAATGTGGTCTTTCCACATCCCGCATCGCCAAAAATTACTATTTTATAGGTAGCATCATACATATAGATCGCGTTAAGGGATTTGTCTTAAATTTTGGTTAATTTTGTGTATTAAAAATAACAACTTAAATTAAATTTTGCAGTATGTTCAAATGGAAATTAGGATTATGTGTTATAAATTATTTTTTAATTTTATGATTATAATAATTTCTTTTAAATTTATGGTTTTATAAAGAATGAATTAATAAAAATTATTTTAACGGTTTAAATATTTTCAGCGGTATTTTCTATCAAGATCTTATTATGGAAAGGAGAAAAATTGGATGAAAAATAAATAAAAAACCCTAGAAAATCCAAAATATTATTATTTATGAAATTTAATCAGTAATTACTTTATTAACACTGTTACGGCAGCATCACAGATAAGTATTTTATCCGAAGTGTCGCCTAATTCTTTGATTAAAATTCCCGGAGTAATTAAGCCTCCTTTTTCGACCTCAATTGATTTATCTCCGAAAGGGATTGCTTTTAAAACTTTTTTTTCATTAATGCTATCTGGGTATGGGGCACCGATTTTTACATGTACTTTCATTCTCGAGAGGTCTTTGGCCTCTTTAAGACCACAGATTTCTGTTATTCCCGATAAACAATTATTAGATATGGCATTTTTAATTGCTTTTATAGCCGCATTTGTGCAATCATCATCATGACCATGTTGATCTACCCCTTGCCCGATTTGTGTTATAAACCTTTTATATTCAGTAACCATTTTTTACACTCTATAGAAGAAATATTAATTTTTATTTAAAAAATCAAAATGAAACATGATAATAAATTTTATGAGCTATTTTTAATATAATTTAACAATATTGATAAAAAAATTGACAGCTTTTTCAATAACTTGAACCCTTGAATTTACTAGTAATTTATGAAAAACTATGTATGTAATTGATAAAAAAATTATTGCGGAATATTTGAGCGATTATATCCCATATTTTTCTATAAAAGAGATCGAAAATTTAATTGAAATCCCACCTGTCAATATTAGTTT
>SDNV01000227.1 GCA_004524515.1 Promethearchaeota archaeon | reverse complement strand
CCTATAAAAGGAGCTGATGTTTCATGGGGAGATTTAAATAAAATTGGTCTAAGTCGTGAGTTAGGATTTGAATTTGATGAAAATAAATTTGACGATTTCTGTAAATCAATAATAGATTATATTGTAAAATTCAAGAAAGATGTCGATCTATTTGAACCTACTGAGGCAAAAGTAGATAAAGAGAGGTTTAAGATAAGGAATACAATTAATAATTTAATTGATTCTGAACAATTCTTCGAAAGAATAAAACAAAACATCGAAGAGTTGCAACAGGCTTATGATGATTTGAGTAATAATAAAATAACTTCTTTAGATTACTTATTTAAAATCTCTCAGATTATATCCAAAGAATAAAATAAGCAAATAAAATCTTAATTTACTTTCCTATTTTTTATTTAGAGCTTTTACTTATGATATAATTAAAGGTTTATATTTCATACTCATAATTTTTAAATTATTTAAAGAGTTTTTTATTTTATCAGAAAAAACATTTGAGCAACTTTATTTCTATATCATGCGTTCTCGAAAACCATTTCTAATTTATTGGCCACAATATTTTGACGCTAAAAGAAGCAGAAGTGAAGGAAGAAAGCTTCCTAAAAATCTTGCAATTGATAAAGTGACTACAAAGGAAATAGCTTCAGCAGCAAAAAGTCTAGGATATAATGCAGAAATAGAAGGTAGTTTCAAGTACTCTAGAACTTGGTGGGATAATCCTGGAAGAGTTGTTATTGACACAAAAGGAAAGCAAAAATCAAAAGTTTTATTCGAAGTTGCGAAAGAAATCAGGAAAATACGAGGAAAAGGTTAGAGAGATAGAATTATGCATGAATTTTCTTTTGCTTATAACATTTTCAAAGTAGCTGAGGCGACAGCTTTAAAATATAACGCGAAAAAAATTTCGGAAGTCTATTTAGAAATTGGAGAGCTTACCCTAATAGTACCTGACTTACTAAAGCAATCCTTTAAAATGGCTACGCATGGTTCAATAGCCGAGGGTGCGGAGTTAGTGATCGAGATTGTCCCGGGAAAGATTAAATGTCGAGATTGTGGCAAAGAATCAACCGTTACTTTAAGTGAAGAGTCCTATTTAACTGGACTTCAATTATTTCAATGCCGACATTGTGAAAGCAAAAATACAGAAATAATTGAAGGGAAGAAAGCTAACGTGAAGAATATAAAAATTCAAGAGAGTGAATAAATCACTCTATTGTAAAAAAGAATTTTTGTCATAACAACACGTACTTCATTCTTACTGCATGAAAATAAATTTATATTCTATTTTTATTAAGTTGGGATTTAATTTCTTAATCTCTTAGTATATTTCTATTCAACTTTATTAAAAATCACGGTTGGGAATATAATCATCAGATCAGAGCTAAATGAATAAATAACTCATTAAAAATTTACTAAAAATAACAAAAAACAAACAGTTTTAGAATGAATCTGGCAAAGAAAACATTTATATGCGTTTTTGGAACTACCGGATGGGGTTTTTTAACTCTTTTTATTTGGTGTGCGTTCTTATATGGCGGTTCCAAAGGGTATGTACTTTTAGCTTTTAATTTATTTGGTGAGATGATTTTCGAACTTTTTTTAATTACAGGAGTTTTTATTTTAATGCTGATTTTTAGTTTTTTTATTTTAAAGGATTTACAACCTGAAAATAAAGAAAGATCAGAAAAATTTAAAATTATTTCAAAAACTCCTATGTAAGGAAAAACTCATTTGAATTCAACTATATTAATAATTGAGTATAAATTTAAGTGATAAACTTAGAATTAAAATAATAAGTGTAAAAAAATCTTTGACCTAATTAAACTTTCCTAAATAAGAATAGCGTTAAGTTGTCCATGCTGACCAGGACGACTAGTAATTCTAGCCTTTCCCAGTTCTGTTTCAACAATAGCTCCTTTGGTTAAAATATGTCTTCTATTTATATCTTTGGATGCTTGATTACTTTCAAATCTTAAAATTTTAACTTTTTGGGTTTTATTATTATTAGGGTCAGTTACATTGACATAGGATGTAGAAAATAGTTTAAATTTTAAATTACCGCCCCAAACACGTTGTTTTTTAATTTTTTCTTTACCAATTTCAGTGTTTATTGAAGGTCTTTCAAGTTCTCGTTTTCTTTTTTTACGAAAATACTTATATTTTTTTCCGGTATATTTCCTTTTACTTCTCCACTGACTTCTTGCCATTGTCGATCAATTCGATTCAAATATAATGTTCTAAGTAATGTCTTATATCTTTAAAATTTTGTGAATTTAAGAGATTTATAATTTTTTAGGGAAAAATATATTTATTTCAATACTTTCTTAAAATATAATATAGTTTTTGAAACCTATAATTTCGATCGGAGTGCAGTTGAAAATATAATGATGGGAAATAATATTAATCCTTATAATAATGATAAAGATTATTTAAAAGAGGTACAATCCGGAACTACCACAGTAGGGATTTTAATAAAAGATGGGGTTGTAATTGGCACAGAATCTCAAGCAACAGCAGGTTATACAGTGGCAACTAAACAAGCTCAAAAGTTATTTAAAATCAACAAATATAATGCTGCCACGATTAGTGGGGGGGTTGCTGACTGTCAATATGTTGTAAATCAAATTAGCGCTTTATCAAGACTTAAAGAAGTTGAAGAAAATCAAGTTCCAGAACCTAAATATGTAGCAAATATTACCAGAAATATCCTATTTTCAGGAAGATCCTTCTTTTTATCCATGATGATTATCGGCGGTTATTCAGTAAAAGAAAAGAAAGGCAAATTATATGGTATTGATTTATTGGGGACTCTTTATGAAGAAGACCAATTCATCTCATTTGGCTCAGGCTCTCCTTTTTCCTTAGGTGTTTTAGAAGCGGAATGGAAGCCAAATATGACAAAGGAAGAGGGCATTGAATTAATCAAAACCGCTATCACCAGCTCAAGAGAAAGAGATGCGGCTTCTGGATTTAAAATTCAAATTTGCACGATTGATAAAGAAGGCTTTACCCAAATTCAGTAAAGATTCTAAATTACTTTTTAATCCTACTTATTCATTAAATTTTATAGCAATCTTTAGGAATTCTTGATTAAAATAGATATAGGCATTTAATTTAAAATTCTGACCATCCATTATTGTCCATATCTGATTTTTAAATGCTTTATTTCCACAATTATCTAAATATACCATGTTATCGAAGTCAACTCCGCTTGGTGCATTTCCAGAAGGATGAGAATGAAAGATGCTGATTAAACGCATCTTATAATTTTTTGCGGCGGTTTGGAACACTTCATTTAGCTTTTCAATATTATCTATCAAAAAAGAAACGGGGGATTTTTTGTCTGATTCAAAACATTCAAATTTGTGAGCAATATAATGATATTGATATCCCTCAGTTACTCTATGTTCTTTTATATCTCCGAATATCAATCCGCAAGCTTCATTGGGGATTGCGTTTTTTACACATTTTTTTAATTGAGTAATTAGATCTTCAGTCAAAATAATAATAATATCTTTTTCAAATTTCATGATTCATAATTCTTTTATAATTTTAAATTAAAGTTATGGCAGCATTTAATGCCGCTAATCTAGCAATTTCAGAATTTTTACCTAATCCTAAAATG
>SDNV01000226.1 GCA_004524515.1 Promethearchaeota archaeon | reverse complement strand
ATTATAAAAAAAATATAGTATGGATAAATCCTGAGAATTTTTCTTATGAATGGATGACCTGGACCAGATTAATTATATCCAAGATTATTCCTACTTTTTCCTTAACAATTCAAGGTATAGAAGAAGCGATGGACTATTTAAGAAATAATGGGAAAAAAACAATTACGTCTGTGGAATTGCTCAAGGATATAAAATTAGCGTATTATTAATCTTTCAAAAAATTAGAATAAAATTATTTAATTCTTGTTTATATAATTAAATTAATACCGGAATTTTCTAAATAATTTCAACCCACCTACAAAATGTTTATTGAATTTTTTTATTATCTTAAGGAAAGACTTCCTGTAAGTATTACTGAGTATATGACTTTATTGCAAGCCTTAGATAAAGGCTTGATTCATAATATGGTCGAATTTTACTATTGTTCTCGGTCAATCTTGTGTAAGAGTGAGGCCTATTTTGATTTGTATGATCTCGCATTTGCTAATTTTTTCAAAAATGCCATGGTGAATTTTCCTGACGATATTAAGCAAGAGATTTGGGATTGGCTTGATAAAGAGATTACATTACAGGAACTCTTGATGGGTTTACAATTAATGTTAACTCAATATGGGCAATTTTTAATTGTGGAAGATTTGCAAAAATTCCTTGAAGAGCTTTTGAAAAGTGAAGATATAGAATTAAATGGAAAGCTATTAATAGCTGATCCTAGTCAAATTACCGATGAGATAATGGAATGGTTAAAGAAAAATGCGATTCCTGAAGAATTGTCAAAAAGCTTTCAGCAATTAATTGATGGGAATTTCGATTTAGAGGCATTACAGAATCAATTTGAAGAATTATTGAGAAAACAGGATGAAGAACATAATTTCGGTCACCATATGATTGGGACTCAAGGAGATTCAAGATTTGGACACTCCGGACAAAATCCTATGGGTTTAAAAATTGGGGGTGCCGCAGGAATGCGAATGGCCATACAAATCGCTCAGAAAAGAATTTTTCAGGATTATAGAAAAGATATTGTTTTAGATACACGACAAATAAAAGTGGCACTTAAAAGACTTAAAAAACTGGAGGAAATCGGAAAACAAGACGAATTGGATATGGACCAAACTATTGACAAGACCGCTAAAAACGGGGGAGAAATTGAGATAATTTTTGATAAAAGAAGAAAAAATAATGTAAAACTTATACTCTTAATGGATGTTGGAGGGAGCATGACCCCTTACGCGCATCTCGTTAATTTATTATTTTCAGCCGCCAATAACATGTCCCACTGGAAAGATTTCAAATATTACTATTTCCATAATTGTATCTACGAGAAATTATTTTTCAATGCGCAACGAAACCCAGATGAAGCCATCGATTTTGACGATTTTCTTAAAAAATATGACAAAAATTATAAATTAGTATGTGTCGGGGATGCGGCTATGGCAAGCTTCGAACTCACTGAACGCTATGGAAGTATCTATTATTATCATCGAAATGAATTACCGGGAATTTATTATATCAGGGAACTTGCCCACCATTTTAAAGAAAATGCCGTATGGCTCAATCCAGAACTCATCAGGGATGAATGGCAGCCATGGACCAGAAAAATAATATCCAGTGTAATTCCGATGTTTAATTTGACCATAGAAGGAATAGAAGAAGCAATGGATTACCTGAGAAAGGGGAGTAAACATATATTCACTACCGTACAAAAGCTTAAAGGATTTACTTATTAAATAAAATTTTACATAATTAAGGGTAATCCTCTAAATTAGACGATTTAGACTAATTCTTCCATAATTTTTAATAATTCTTTAATGTATTCTTTTACCTCATCTAATTCTTTTTTAACATAATTTAAGATCTTAGAATTCTCAACTTTATCATAACTATGAACTAGTAAATTTCGAAATTTGGCCATTTCAGATAATTTTTTACTTAAATTCGAATTTAAAGGTTTTTTTTACCAAGAATCTCAAACATATCAACATAACTTTCAGATCTTTCAAATCCATTGAAGGAGATAATATGTGAAGCTATGTCTATACAGGATTCAATAATTTCGAGTAAAGAATATTTAACAGCTTAAATATCTTTATAACTTTCCAAAAAATCCTGAATATTAACTTTTTTGTATTTTTCTAAAAAATCTAAATTTCTTTCCATAATATCTATTTTTCCCTTTATCAAATCTCTATTCATTTGCATATCTTACATACCTCATTTTATCATAAAAATCATAGTGAGGTTTAATATCAAAATATTGCTTTATAATTTTATCTTCAAAATTACATCGTTCAAGATCATTTTTGGAATAAATAACTTTTGAATTATTAAAAATGGAAAATAGAAATCTTAAAGATTTATGATTTAATATTCGTACATCAATAGGTTTAAAATTATTATACCTAGTTTTAAGCATTTTTTCTAATTCTCTGGCTAACTTTATTTCATATAAATGATCGGGTTGAAAATTTTCTTTTATTAACAACCCTATATCAATATCATTTGGATTTTCAGCATATAAAAAGGATCCATAAAGATATGCGGCAATAATCTCTATTTTTTTCTCGAATAATTTCCCTAAATCGAACTCCATATTTTTTAAGGACATTTCATATAATCCAAATAATTTTTTAAATCAATATTTTTTTGGCTATATTTATATTAATTTATTAAATTTCTTAATTTTTCTTTTCATTTTAAAAATATTTTTTTATGGTTAAATCTAAACCCCTTAACAGATGAATGGCAACCCTGGACCAAGAAAACTATATGTAGTGTTATCCCAATGATTCAGTTAATTATAGAAGGGATGGAAGAAACCATGAATTATCTGAGAAAAGGAAGTAAACATATATTCACCACCGTATATAAATTTAAAAGATTTTCATATTAATATTTTATAATTAAATTTTAATTCTAATATTCCTAATCCAATACAAATTCGAATTTCAGATAAGATTTTATATTTTCTAAATAATATTTAAATAGAAAAAAAATATTACAGAAAATCAAATGAATAGAAGTATCGATTGGCTAAACCAAGCCAAATCTGATTTAAGTGCAGCAAAAAATTTATTAAAGTCTAAGGACTATGCATGGTGTTGTTTTCTTGCTCAACAAACCGGAGAGAAAAGTCTTAAAGCTATGGCAGAAAAAAATAATATTCTTCTCTGGGGTCATGATTTAGTGGATTTATTAAAAAACTTAAAAAAATCAATAAAAATTCCTCAATCAATTGAGTCAAATTGCAACACTCTCAATCTTTATTATATAGCAACTCGTTATCCAGATGCTTTTTCCAGTGGATTTCCTTCTGAGAAATTTTCCAACTCGCAAGCTCAACAAGCAATCAAATTAGCAGAAGAGGTATTAAATTTTGCAGCAAGTGAAATTAATTGAGTTAGAAAAAAAATTAAAGTTTCACCCTAAATTGGAGAATCTTAAATTATTTCTAAAAACTTTCTTTGAAAAATATTCCACTGAATTCATAATTCTTTTTGGCTCATCAGCAAAAGGAAATTTTAACTATAGAAGTGATATCGACCTTTTAATTGTCTCAAACACGCTTGGAGATGATTATTTTGAGAGATTATATAAAATGCAAACAATTACGCCTGGTGGAATAGAT
>SDNV01000225.1 GCA_004524515.1 Promethearchaeota archaeon | reverse complement strand
TTTCCATACTTTTTTCACGCTCACCTCTAATTTCTACAATTTTGTACGGATTTATAGAGCAGATAATAACACTAAATTTACTCATCAATATACTATAAATCCCAAACTTTTTCTTACTTAATCTCTCAATTAACGATTATATATATTATTTTTAATTTAACTTCTATGATATTTATATTTATAGATTAATCCTAATAGGCGTTATAATCAATAACCGACATTTTTTGGTTTGATTATTATGTTTTCTTATAATTTGTTAACAAGATTAAGAAATATTATTGAAAATAATAGCAAAAGAAATAAAAATTATGTGATTCCTATAAGAAAGTTAGTTTTTTTTTGAAGTTATTACTTTTTATCCAAAATTATAGATGTAAATTATCTGGACTGTTTGAAATTATTTTAAATGATTAGGATTTACTGATAATTTCAATATCTGAATCTATTCGATTTAGTTGAGTAATTTTAGTTTCCAATTCGTTAATTTTTTTTTCGAGAGAGTTTATTTTATTATAGTTATTAGAAAGCAATTTTCTAATTAGTTTATTTTCTGAGATCGAAAAACTACCAATTCTCCTTTTGAAAAATTTAAATCTCTTGTAAGATTCCGATTTTCTTAATAAATTTGATCTTATAGAGGGTTTCAAAAACCGCAAGAAAAATCGTTTCTTACCAATTTTGTCTTTTACATCATTGTAATAATCTTCTAATGAATGTTCTTGATATTTTAAGAGTCTTTGTGATTCTTCAGTATCCATGTAGCCACAGTGAAAATCGCTTTTTGCATAAGCCTGATCTGGTAAAAAATCACGACCTAATCCAAATATCTCCATCATATCATTTAAATAATCTTTATAGGTTATTCGACAGTATTCTCCACCAGCGATATTGAAAGTTTTACCCCACACTTCATTAGAATTAATCGAATTTGCGATAGCTAAACCTACATCGTGAGTATCACAAATTTCTATTTTTGTATCAAGGGGCATGTGAAACATTAAAGGATCCATCTCAAGTTTATTCATCGATGTAATATACGTCAGGCGAAAAATGGCAAAATTTAATCCAGATTCTTTAATTAATCTCTCTGAAGTGATTTTAGTGCGAGCGTAAAAATCTCCCTTACTTGGATTTAAGGGATCACTTACTTTTATAAAAGGATCATCACGACGGTCCCCGTACACCGCAATAGAAGATGTAAATAAAATTCTTGGAGGATTAGGTTGCTTTCTCATGGCTTTAAGAATATTCATTGTGCCATTTACATTTACTTCCTCCGCTAATTCTGGTAAACTATCTGCTAAAGGAGGTATAATTGCAGCTAAATGAATGATTATATCTTGATTTTTCACAGCATTTTGAACATCTTCTCTAAATCTGATATCGCCCCAAACCATATTAATATCTTTTTTAAACCGTTTTGCCAATTTTACATTTCTTCTATTTTTAATTTCAAAAACCGTAATTTCATGTTTACGAAGAATTAATTGATTTAAAACACTCAAGCCAACATTTCCAAAGGCACCGGTTAACAATATTCTCATACAAATTATATAATGATTAAGATCTAAAATTCTATTGGGTTGCGATCGCAACCTTTTAAATTAATTAATTCTTTCAACTAAAGAGTAAATAAAGAATTGAAATAATAATGAAATTAATTCGATTACAAATTCCTGGTAATTTTCTAGATCACTTAGGATTTCCTCACTTATTTGAAAACCTAGAATTTGTGGAAATATTAAATGCTTTTCAATATGATCAAACCCACTTCTTTGCGCTGCAAAAGATTCGATTTAAGGAAGACTTTAAATTGAATTTGAATAAATTCATAAAAAAAAATTTCAATCCAGAATCTTTTCAACTTCTAGCGCAAGTATCAAATGAAATTATATGCATAATGAACCAGACTCGATCATCTGGATTTTTTCCAATCATTGATTCTGGCCCTTGGGCATTCATTTTCCCAATCCATGTTTCCCGAGCAGTTGTATTAATCAATATAATTTCGCAAGAAAGTTATTTAGATAAATTATTTAAGATTCTCTCATCATTTACTGAGAATTATGAAATTATGGGGCTAACTGATTTAAATAATATTGATCAAATAGATGAAGCATTATGGAAAATGAGTTTACCATTTCCAAAATTTACTAAAAGGCAACAAGAAATTGCCATCTATGCCGCGAAAAAAGGATTCTTTAAATCTCCAAAAAAGATTTCCGCTCAATCGATCGCGAATTATTTTGGTATTTCTGAATCCGCAGCCAATAAAAACCTCAAAAAAGCTTCAAATTTAGCCATGGAATATTTCTTTGGGAAGTATTTCTAAAAATTGATGGATTTGACAAATAAGAGTAATAACAACAGTAAAATTATAAATATTTTAATAATGTAATGATTTATTCAGTAAATAATTGAAAAATAATCCTAAATAATTATGACTGATCCTAAACTTAAGCCCGATGACATCTACACGAGAAGATTAGAATTAGGATTAAGCAATTCAATAAGAATGCTCACTGAATTAATTGATCTCGCTAAAGACAATACTACAAGACTTGGAGCAATAAGATATTTGGGATTAGTCTGTAAGGAAGACCATTCTTTAGGAAAGGAATGCTTTGACACTTTAGAAGGTGTTTTAATATCTGAAGAAGGAATTTCAATTAAAATTGAAGCAGCAAAAGCTATAGGAAAGTCAAGGAACGAAAAAGGATTAAAACCTTTACAATGGATTCTCGATCAAGATTTTAACGATCCTGAGATTTATATCACTGCTTTGAAATCTATTAGTAAAATCAAATTTGAAGAAGCTGAGAGAGTCCTCTTCATTCAATATCTCGATTCGAATTTTAATAGTCTAAAAAATTTTGTAAAAAATAAACTACTTGAATTAGAACCCGAAAAATTAATTCACTCCTTAATAATCGCATTAAAAGATAAAAGTCTTTCGAATAAACATAAATCAGAAATAATTAAGGTGATGGGTTATGAGATTTCCAGCATCAATATTTCTCTTGATGATGTAATGTATATCAAAACGAAATATCCTGAGATAGTTACAGATTTAATCCAAAATAAGAATGACTTACTTAATGAAATCTCTCGAGTTCTAAGGGAAGAAGATAAAGCATTAATGAATTCAATTGTAGCAATTCTTTCTATCATTAAAGATTACATTAAGGATGATATCATTAAGTTGTTATTGACAGATGATTTCATATTAAAAAAGAACGCAATCGTTATTACGGGAAAGCTAAAGATCGATGATGCTGTAGATTCATTAGTTGATAATTTAGACAATATGTATAATGAAGTCACTCGTGCGTCTATTGAAGCTTTAGGAGATATAGCTGATGTTAGTGTGGTTCCTGAGTTATTAAGCATTTTAAACATTGAGGATATAAGTTTTGAATATATCGATATCGACTTGAAATTTCAAGTTATTGACGCTATAAAAAAGATCTATCTTAACTCCAAAGTTGATTCATATGCTTATTTGTTGGATTTTCTTACAGGCAACAATGAAACTCTCAAAGAAAGCGTAGCTTTCATCTTGGGTGAAATTGGAAATGAAGAATTCGCTGAACCATTAATTAAAGTATTAAACGAAAGAAATTTCG
>SDNV01000224.1 GCA_004524515.1 Promethearchaeota archaeon | reverse complement strand
TTTACTTGAATCAACTTGAGTATATCTTTAAAAATCTGTTCTGGAGGTTTTCCTCGCTCTATTAAGCGTTGAAATTCCTCTACCTTCTTATATGCCCGTTCTATATCTGAAAGAGTAACATGAATCGGGGCTCTTTCTTTTTTTTTCACTTTCATGTTCTTCTTATTAATAAAAATGATTTTCCTTATTTTTATAATTTTTTAAATGAGACATTTAGATTCACTTAAAAAATCCTCTAGGTTTTAAAGTTTTTATTTATTATATGAAAATCTATGTATTTAAGAAAAATCCTAAACCAAATGCTAATAGTAAATTTACTATAAATGCCCGTTTCTTCTTTTTTTCTCCGAATTCTTTGAAATATTTTTTTCCCAACTTTACTTGCGCATCATTCAAATCTTCATAGATGTATCCTTCTCTAATCAGAAAATAATAAATTTCTTCGCTTTTCTCTATTACTGCATATTCTGTAAAATTCTCTATGAGAGGCGATCTCATTCGAATTATGTACTTCAGATCGTCTTTAATTGTTGATGGTCGAAAAATCATTTCATCCTGATATAATTCCATTCTTTGAAGTAATGCGATAATATCTTCCATAAAGACATAGTACCGATTCAAATCAACTTTTTCTTTTACGATAGGCATCTTAATTAAAATATAATAGGAAGAAAATATAAACTTAAGGTATAAAGTTTATATGTTGGTTTAAACTCTTTATTATTAATTATGAATGGTCTTAAGAAGCATTACACGAGAAAATTACAAAATATTAGTAGGTCATATTTAGTAAGTTTGCCAAGTGAATTTTTAAAGAAACATGGATTAAAAGATAAGAAAAATGCCTCAGTAATTATAAAAATCAATGAAGATTGGTCCTTAACTATAATTCCTGAGAAATTAGCAGAACAAATTTCAGATGAGATAATAGTTGAAGCATATAGAGAAGTCTCTCGTGAGGTTGTTGAGAAAGTACTGTCGGGCACAGAAAAAATTATAATTCTTTCTGATAAGAAAATTGATGAAAAAATAAGAAAAGAAGTGCGGCTTTTTGTTGATGGATTGCCTCAGGCTGAAATACTTGAAGACGAGCCTCAAAGAATTGTAGTGTATAATATCGGGTTTAAAAACATTCCAAACAGAAAGATTTTACATCGATTATTATCAATCGTCTCTGATATATTTGAAAATATTAAAAAAAAAAATACAATAGATTTAGAGCTGAATTTTAAAGATCTAAAGAAATTTTATATAATTTTAAAGGGAAATATTCGAACATATCATAATTCTGGATTTCTTGAGTATGGGGATGAAGAATTAACGCAAAAAAAGGCTTCAGACTATCGTATTTTCTCATACCAACTCAAAATAATAGGCTATATTTTAAGGGATTTCGAAATAGATGATTCTCTTTTAAAGTTTTTCACTAAAATTGAAACTTATTTCAATGAGATTTTTGATGCCTTTTTGAAAAAGAACGAACGATTATCTCACGAATTATGGTTTCAAAATCAACCTCTCGAACGCGAAGGTAAAGAACTAATAGATATTGTGCCAAGTGAACATAAGGATAAGATAAACCTTCTTTTAATGATTGTTAAGATTTGTAGAAGTATGACGGCTCTATTGTATTCATGAGCATATATTTTATTGACATTTAATAAAATATTGGGTTTTCAATTAAATTATTATAGTTATTTTTCCTCGTGAGCTAATAATTTCCTTATTATCTTTTTGAAGGCTTCTCCTACATTTTCTCCAGTTTTCGCTGATGTTTTATAAAATCCGAGAAATCCACGCTTATCAACTATTTTTTGAACCTCTGCATCTTTTGAATTTTTATCAGCTACTAAATCGACTTTATTGCCTAATATTACTATAGGTATATCACCACAAAACTTCTTTATATCTCCGTGCCAAGTAGGTATTCGCTTTAAACTTTCTTTACCGTGATCAGAATCTTCTAAAGAAAAGACTATAATTCCACAACTAGTTCCCTTGTAAAAAACGGGTCGAAGAAAAAAATGATCATCTTGCCCAGCTATATCCCATAAGGATAAATGACACTTTAGATTATCGACCTCGTCGGAATAAGATGAAAATTGAGCACCGATGGTTTTAGTATATTGCGTTTGAAAGGAGGCTTGCGTGTATCTCCGAATTAAAGATGATTTTCCAACTTGCCCATCTCCAATTACTGTTACCTTAAAAACAAAGTCAGCCTCACTGTCACTCATGATAGGATCTTTTTTTTGTTATTCTATGATATATAATATTCGTTAAATTATAATTTCTACTATTAATGAATAAAATGCTTATAATTAAAAGATAAAAATTATTAAAATAGTGATAATAATATTTGCATTAAGACATTTTGGATAATATAAATTACTAAAAGAGAGATTTTTTTTTTGACAGAAGCGGATAGAAATTTGGAATGCATATTTGCGATGGTTGGGGCAGTTTTTGTTGTTACCATTATCATGACAGCAGTAATATTGTCTTATTTTGATATGGGATATAATCCAATAGAATATTATATTAGTGACCTTGGACATTATCGATATAAAACTCTCTTTAGCATCGGAATGGTGGCAACAGGGTGTATACTTATTCCCTTTTTTATGAAGCTCGAAAAAGAATTAGTAAATATAAAAGATAGTTTAAGAAAGACGGCTACAGTGGTTTCTCTATTCACTTCAATTTGCACATCTATGGTCGGAATAATCCCTGATCTAGAATATTACGAAATGTTTGCTTTATTTCATATTTTTGTAGCAATCATCGCTTTTGTCGGCTCAGGTATATATATATTGCTATACAGCATTTTGATGTATAAGGGACACAGTTCTCCTATGTATAAAGGCCCTCAATTCAAAAGACATATGTCATATTACGGTTTTTTCATCTTTGGAGTTCTTATATTAGTCCTTATTTTCTTTATACCCATAATAGAATGGACATTATATATCAATATATTAATATGGGATGTTATTACTGCTTATTATTTAAAAAAGTATAAGTTTTCGGGCATTGGAGGCATTTATTATAAAGAAGAACAATATCCCGAAATGTTGGAAAAATTTGAAGAATCTTTGACAATATTAAAACAGTTAAATTTAGAGGATGATCCAATGGCAGAGGTTCTTAAAGAAAATATTAAATTTATAAAAAGTTCTCAAGATAAAAAATAATTTATGAGAGGGAATATTCTTTAATTTTATATTATATGGTGGAAAAAAAATGCTTAATTTGGTAGGAACAGGTGGAACCTTTGATCGTCTTCACGATGGGCACAGGCTTCTAATTGAAACAGCTCTAAAAGTTTCCAATAAAGTTGTTATAGGATTAACAAGTCAAAAAATGCTCAAAAGAAAGAAATTTGCAGATTTGATCGAAGATTTTGAAACAAGAAAAAAGCATCTTGAAAATTTCATCAGTAGCATTGGCGGGGCAGACCGAGTTGAAATTATTGAACTTACTAATCCTTACGGTCCTCCCATTAAAGAAGCTGAATACGAGGGTATAGTTGCAAGTCAAGAAACCTTCTTGAATTCAGTTCGATTAAATGAATTAAGAGTTGCCAATGGATTTGATCCCTTAATAATTATACTGATCCCTATGGTAA
>SDNV01000223.1 GCA_004524515.1 Promethearchaeota archaeon | reverse complement strand
TCCGAAAATTATCACTAGAATGCAAGTGAATATTCCAAAATTCCAGTAATTCGGTAAATATTTTCTATCCGTTAGATCTGGAATAAATAGTGTTGGTATGATAAACGCAACAATTAGAGCAATAACTATAAAAATTTGCCTAAAAGTATTTGCTTTTGCCCTCGCCTCTTTATCGATGAATACTTCGGGGAACAATGATGTTTGGTTAATAGAAAACATTGTATAAAATAGCTCAAAAACAATTATAATGATTAGAAAATACAAGAAGTTAGACATCTCATCGGAAATTCCAAAACTGATTGGTGGCGTATATAGAAGAATCATCATTAGCGCCAAAGGAATTAAAGAGACCATTATCCACGGTATTCTACGTCCCCATTTTGTATGGGTGCGGTCTGATAACCCTCCTAATAAAGGATCATTAATCGCATTCCAGACAGACCATATTGCAAATCCAATAGAAATTAAAACTACGTTAATTCGTACTATTGTAAAATAAAAAGTAAAGATTAAGAAAGTAAATGATTGATATGTGATTACATCAGCTAAAGAAGCGCAACTAAAAGCTAGTGCATGTTTATTGTCAAATTCTTCTGCATTATCCTCGAGTTTTTCATTCAATTTAAAAACCTTTAAAATTTTTTTAAATTGCTTTATATTTTAAGAGTGTATATATATAAAATATTAATTTAATATTACATCCATTTATTACTTTATAAATTTTATATTTCAAATTTGATACGTCTCTTCAAAAAATTTCCTTTACGTAGGGGAGGTTTTTACGAATTTATTACCATGGCAAACAAGAGTATCAAATCTCTGCTGATTAGTACAAATCCATAAGATATTTGGTTTATTTATTATAATATCTTATAAATATTTTACAATAGAAATCTTTATAATCATAAAATTTGACATAGATAATAAGTCTAAAGAAATATTGAATTAATAAAACTATATTGTTAAAAATCAAATCTAATTAAAAGTGGTAAAATGAAACTAGAAAAGTTATTCAAACCTAATTCAATGGCAGTTATTGGGATTAGCAAAAAAAATCCATTAAGTGCTGGAAGAATCATATTTGTTAAAAATGAATTTGAAATGAATGTGAAAGTATATGGAATTCATCCAGACGGCGGAGAGCTTGAAGGAATTAAATTATATCCAAAATTGGATAAATTACCCGAAATCCCGGATTTATTAGTAATAGCTATAAAAGCAGAAGACACTTTACAATATGTACAAGATTGTGCGGATTTACACATTCCGGCAAGTATCATAATAGGGGGAGGTTTTGCAGAAATTGGGAACGAAGGGGTGAAGAGACAAGAAAAATTAGAAAAAATTGCATTTGATAACGATATTGCCATATTAGGTCCGAATTGCATAGGAGTATATTCTCCTCCATTAATTGATACCATCTTTATGCCTACCGAGCGTATTACTCGTCCTCCCAAAGGATCTGTGGCATTAATAAGTCAATCTGGAGGAGTTTTAGTAGATCAATTCTTTCATAAATTCAACCAAATCAATATCGGAGTATCTACCGCAGTTTCTATTGGAAATCGTGCGGTGGTTGACGAGTCAATGTTGCTAGATTATTTTAGTAAGCAAGATAAAGATACGTCTAATATTGCGTTTTATTTAGAAGGTTTTAAACAGGGTAAAGCTAGAACGTTTTTAGAATTAGCCAAACAATCTGAGGATATGGTAATCACCTATTTCGGAGGAATCACAGAACAAGGTAAAACCGCAACTCAATCTCATACCGCAAGTTTATCTGGTAATGCAAGAATCCTTTCCGCTGCTTTAAAACAATATTTAATTATCCAACCACGCTCAGAAAATGAACTATTAACATTTTTAAAATTATATGATATTCTATCCCATAAAAAAAAACCTTTTGGAGACAGGGAAGTCATCTATGGCAGAGTTGCGGTGTTATCCATATCGGGGGGTCATGGAGTAATATGTGCTGATATGCTAAAAAAATATGGACTCTCTCCCGTACAATTTTCTGAACAAGAGCAACAAGATATGAAGGGTCTCACAAATCCAGTGGCCCGCGAGATTGCCTCCTTTAATAACCCGATTGATCTCACAGGTTCTGTCCAAGATGAAGATATTGAAAAGGTCTTAGAATATCTTTCTCAAATAGAAAGAATAGAATGTGTAATTTTACTAATATTGCCGTATGCTCCATCAATTTCATTTCAGATAGGTAGAAGAATTTCAAATGTTATAACCAATTATAAAAAACCTGTTGTTTGTTTTATTCCATATATTCAAAAATATGGATTAATTATAGAAGCTTTAGAACTGGGCAACATACCCGTGTTTCATAGTATCAAAGAAGCGGTTCAAGCGGTTTCAGCTATGAAAAATCGGACGAGAATATTTAACTTAAAGATAGATAATACATTCTGGGAAAATCGATAGATATCTACCTAAATTCAAAAAGTTAACAACCAAATTTACTCATTAAATTTTTGAAGATAATCTTCTAATCTTTTTAATCCTTCAGGGAGAGGTTTTCTTCCATATCCTATTCGAAAATGAGAATCTCCAAAATCATATTTGGTACTGGGTAAAAGTAAAACTCCAGTATTCTTAAACAAATCCAAGCAGAAATCCTCAGCGCTTTTATTAAAATTAATCCGGGGAAATGCAATACACCCTGCTTTTGGTTTAACCCAATTAAAGTATTGTTTATTTTTATCGAAAAATGCCTCCAAAGTTCTTAAATTGTTGTTTATGATTTTAAGATTTCTTTCTAATATTACCTCCTTATTTCTCAAAGCTAAGATTGAAAAAAATTCGCTAAGAGCACTATTACAAATGGTGGTATAATTTTTAAATGACGCCAATTTTTTGATAAAGGATGTATCTTTCATAGCAATCCAGCCTATTCTTAGACCTGCTAACCCGAAGGCTTTTGACATAACTCCTAAAGAGATACCTTTCTCATAACAATCACACATATTAGGAAGTCTATCATTTTTATTATATTCTAATAAGCGATACACCTCATCTGAGAATATAAAAAGGGGCGGGTTATGGTGTTTCGCAATTTCAATAATTGCATTAAATTTTTCTTTTGACAGTAAATAACCCGTAGGATTGTGGGGACAATTAATTATTATGGCTTTAGTATTTTTTTTAACATTTTCTTTTAGAAAATTAAGATCAAGCTCCCAATCATTCTTTTCATCCATTATCCATTTAGTTATTTCACACCCAATAGATTTAGCCACTTCAACAAGGGATTGATACGCGGGAAATTGCACAATTATATGATCCCCCTTATCTAAGAGTACATTCATACATACAAAAATCCCTTCTTCCGCTCCCGTAAAAACTAAAATTTGCTCTGATTCTGTATTTATATATAAATTAGAAATCTCTTTTCTTAAAACTGGATTACCTTGAGATTCTGTATACCCTAATCGAAGTTTTTTTAGATTAAGTTCTGATTTGGGGTCGAAAGATAAGAGTTCTTCAACATTAAATGATTCACAGTCTGAGGCACATAGTAAATATTTTGCTTTAAATTCAAACTCAGCAAAATATTCTTCTAATTTAACATCATTAATCCTCATGATTTAATTATTAATTTTCTTTATCACTTTCTACGTAACATCAATGATTTT
>SDNV01000222.1 GCA_004524515.1 Promethearchaeota archaeon | reverse complement strand
ATTCAACCACTACTTCTTGAATTTTATCAATACTGCTAATTTTCTCATATATAAAATCTCTAATTTCTTCATTTATCTCTTCATCATCGAAAAAACTGCCAGAATTAAAGATCTTTAAAATAAAATTGCTCTTATCGGCATTAATCTCCTCAATTTTTGCATTCCAAGCTTTTAGGAACTGGTTTTTAATATGTTGAGGATTTATATCTTTTATCCATGAATCATTAATATAACCACACATGGAGCACCCTCCTTGGTCACCTAACGCCCATTTACATCCTCTTGTTCGTAGAATGATGGTAAACTCCTTACCAACATCCTTGATTAATCGATCCTCCTTTATCCAATAACTTACTGGACTATTTAAATCCTTTTCTGTTAGAGTAGAAATTTGTTTAAGAGTATTCTTCCGTAGTTTTCTTAATTTCTCAATCATATTTACTTTTTCCCAACTTTTTTAATTATATTTGCAATTCTCCCTGATCTTGAATTTTTTAGAAAGGGGGCTCCTATTATCATTTTAGCGATTCCTATAATTGATTCTTTTTCATTATCCCATATCATTGCATTTCCTCTTGGTTTTAAGTCTAAACTATACTCTATGATGCCTGGTCTGAATAAAGTACTTCCTTTCAATTGTTTACCATCGAATATTATATATTGATGTTCTCTAAAATGATCTTTAACCTTATTAGCTCCATCGAAAGTTAATTCTAATTCACCCGTATTATTATCATATCTTGCTAAATCTAATTTTGTGATTTCATCAAAGATATAAGACTTTTGCCTACGTCGGTCTGTTTTTATCTTAATTTCATCAGATAGAAGCTTTTCTCCAACATTTTTGCCATATTGATAATCAATTACTTTTTCCAAATTTCTTTTATTATTTTCTATCTTTGAGATTGTTCCTTTATCCTGGTTATTAACATCCCTTATTAAATCTGAGAGAGATGCAAGAGATTCGCTTGAGATGGGAGATTTAACGATATCAGTATAATAGAATTTATGATCCGTTTTATCAATTAAAGAATCAACAATTTTGCGATAACCTCCTTCAGGAAGATGGCAAATCACTGGAATTTTGGAGTCATATTTCTCAAGAAATTTAATTAACATATTTTTAGTGATCTTAACCTCAGTAGCATCCCAATCACCTGTTACCGAAATATCGTATGAATTTACAGGATACAGATTTTCTAATTGCCGAGGAATTACTCCTAACGGCGACGTTAGGATGAATTCTTGAACCCGTAATAAATTAGCATTGCTCTTGATTACTGAATGAAATTTACGATGAGATCTTGATTGAGAATATGGTTTCTTTGCAGAACATGGTAAAAGAATAATTAGAGTCGTCCAACTTTCAGGTATAAATGTTTGTAGTGCTCTTTCTCTAAATCGCACGAAATCAGGGCGATAATAAGACGATGGACCTAAACTGTTAATTCTTTTTTTTTCTTGAATTACAGGGGTCTCTTTACAAATTAATTCAAAATACTTTTTATCTAAAATTTTTAAAATTGAAATCAAGTTTGTATCGTCATTTGAAGACTTTTCAACAAAAAACCTAAAATCTTCAGTTTTGAGATACTGCATTATCTTTTTCATGTAATTATTAGAAGTTATTAAATTATGCAATGAGAGTAATTCTATTTTTTCTCGTGAAGGGATATTAGTACTTAGATCTTGTAATCTTCCTCGACAGGAACTACAAGAACAAGGTAAATCCTTCATTTTATGAATTGGTATTGAATATTCAATTGTATTATAAAAATATTCAGATGCAAGAAAAAGTGAGTAAGAACTATCAATCAAATCAAATCCTAAATAAACTAACATTGGATAAAATTTCGGAATTATCTTTCCAGAAACCATCATCACTAAATTTGGGTCGATAACTTTCCTTATATGAACAAGCACCTTCAAAATCTTTCTAAAATAGAGTAGGGAATCAAAAATATCTCCAAAATTTATTAGCTTAATATTTTGAAATTCATTAAATAATTCCAAATACTCCTTTATAAGACTTGGATAATTAAATAATTTAATCGTGACACCAAAATTTAGATCTGGATTTTCTTTCAATATCTTTTTTACAATTCCGATATGATGGGTGATTTCCAATCTCGCAAATTCTTCATTTATCACGCAAGATGGATTATTGAATGGTATTAAGGCAAGCATATTCTCTTGAGAGAAAATTTTAACATTCTCTTTAAAAATTTCTTGAAACCGTTCTAAAGTTCCATAATGGGTGTAAATAAACCCATTATCTTTGAATTTGTCCTTAATAAAAGCGATTTTCAGGAAATTTACTTTTGAAATAATAAAAAATTTGTATCTTTCAAATTCTTCTAAGAACGCTATTCTACGCGATAAAAATTCTTTAAACGGAATAACTATGTTTGGTGTCGTTACAAACTTTTTGAACTCTTTAGATAATACAATTCGCCCCGTTCTTGAAAAACCAATCTCTTTACTTAACAATTCAAAAAAAAAAGTCATCTTTTCAAGTAAAAAAAGGATTTTAATCTATTAAAATTAAGTTACTTTTACAGAATTGCAAAATTAGTATGAGTAATTAACTCGTCTAATACAAAATTAGTGTATGTATCCTCAATATCCTCCGAACCATATAGATTTCTCAAAAAAGTAGCATAATCTCCAATTTTTTTAACCCTTACAATAGCAAATAAACCATACTGCTCACCGATTCTAAACAAGTCTGTTATATCATTATTTATATCTAGTTTTGTGGCAAGCTCATCGTATTTTGAGGGGTCTTTTGGTTTGATTCGAAGGAGAAATTTACCTTCATAACCTATTTTTTTTGGATGGAAATTTACAGTATAATTCAGTATTACCCCTTTTTCTTCGAGTCTTTTTATCCTATTGTGAATAGTGGATTGAGAAATCTCAATTTGATGTTCTTCTTGAAAAATGTTTCTTATCTCATATGTTGAAATTGGTTTAAGACCTTGAGAGTCTCTTAAAATATTTAGAATGATGTAGTCTATAGCATCCACTTCAAAATCGGAGTCAAATAATTTCCGATCTAATCTGATTCCTATTTTCTCTAACGTTTTAATTATTTTATCTATAAATTGAATTCCCTTGTCTTTTATATCAGAGAAAATAATTTTACCTTCTGAAAATATTATAATTGATGCTTCCTCAATTCTTATAATTAGACCCGGAAATTTCCTTGGCTCGTATTCAATAGGTATCTCTTTATCTTTATTAGCAATCTGGTTTAAATTTATCTTTTCTTGAAGTTCTATGATTACTGTATCCATAGTTGAAACATTTTTGTTATTGAATTCATCAATAAGCCTTTCTTTAATTGATAGTCTTTTTTTTCTTAGACTGATACCATTAGTTTTAAACACTTTGATCGTTTCGATTATCTGATATTTTTTAAAATAAGATTTTGCCATGATATTGTCAATTATATTTAATGTGCGGTAATAGTCTTCAGGAGATTTAAAAATAAGTAGCCCAAATAGCGAAAAATCACCAAAAATTCCATCTAACATTCTTAATTGTGGTATTTTTAACAGTTCTTCTACTAAGTTAGGTTCTTTTGGGTTAGTTTTAATTTCGAGGATTACATATTTTAAATTATTCGGTCTAATGTCTGGATTTATGT
>SDNV01000221.1 GCA_004524515.1 Promethearchaeota archaeon | reverse complement strand
GCATTATTAGATATAGAATATGAAGAAATTCCTATGGATAATCTATTAAAAATTGAATATGCTTCTAAATGGGTAATTGATCCGGAGCTTTTAGTAGAAGCGATTAAGGATGCTGAAATCTATTCTGAGATCTTAAATATGAAAGCCATCGAAGAGAAAGGATTAGTATTTAATTCTTCAGGGCAAATCGGAGAGATGAATTATGAGATTGGACTTGATGAATTGATACATTCAGAAATAAACGAGACCAGTAACGCTGCTTATTCTCTTACCTTCTTAAAGGCTATATTAAAGATAGCCTCAATTACCGAAAAATTAGAGATTTCTTTACGAACTGATCATCCCCTTAAAATGGTATTTAACATCCTTGAAGGCGGAGAACTATTTTATTTTCTTGCACCTCGAGTTGAGGAGGAAGAATATGAAGAGAATGATGATATGGACGAATTTTAGTTAAATTCATTTTCATTCTTTTCAACATCATTAATAAATCAATGTGCTCTTTGGATATATAATTAAAAAATTTTCAATTTTATCTAATAATAATATATTTTTTCTAAGAAGAGGAGTAACATGCCATGGAAATTCAAACAGAATTAATATATCATTATCCTTGGCTTCCTTCTTTAAATACAGTTTTCTCTTCAAATGCATCAAAAGATCCTATTGAATTTATTAGAGAAACATTTGGAAAATTTTCTCCTTTTGAGATAGAAGAAAGAATTTTAATCTTATTTAGGGCTGCTTTTGAAAATCAGGAACAAATTTCGGAATATAAAGCAGACAAACTTAATGTTTATTGTTATTTAATACTCAAAATTTTATTATATACCCTAAACAATAAAACGATTACAAATCGTATAGCAAATTTATATTCTAAAATTACATATAACGAATTAATAAATGAAAGCGATGCGTATATTTATGATATTTGTCAGGATTTGAATCTAAAAATTAATTATTATCAACCTGCCATTACATATGGAATGCACATAAACAAGGAGCAAATTGAAATTCTTCAAACAAATTTTAGAATTTATTATATTGATTATTTAAGACTTTCCGCTAACTTAAGAGATGAATATAGAAGGTTAATCAATAATCCACTTACCGAAGGATTTATTTTTATTCGAAAAAAAGCTCTAATTAGATTAATACAAGAATATGTTCGACAAAAATTAATCATAACACAAGAGGAAGATGAAAAAAATATAGAAAATTTCAAAAGAAAAATATTAAAATTAAAGGAATTCAAAGAATTATTCGAAGTTATTTCAAATGAATGGACTTTAAAGGAGGAGGAGTTTGAATTTTCATTTGAAATCGATTTTAAAACTAATCAAGATCTTTCGAGTAGTTTTCCTCCATGTATATCTGAAATCTTAAAAAAGGCACAGGAGGGACAGAATTTAACTCATACTGAAAGATTATACATATTGTGGTTCTTAAACTCATTTAATTATCCAGAAGATATTATCATCAATATTTTTTCAACTCTTCCTGATTTCAATCGAGAAAAAACTGAATATCAAGTAAAATACGCAAAGAAAAAAGGGTATGTGCCATATTCTTGTCAAACTTTAAAGTCTTATAATTTATGCTTAGCGAAAAAATATAAGGATGAATTGTGCTTGAAGGGATATTACTCTAAAAAATATGACACCCAAAAAGAGATTAACCATCCCCTTTCTTATGTTCGGATTAAGCAATTTAGATCGTCAAATATCGAAAATAATTTTAAAAATAAATTAGAAACGTAAAATGACCGATAATTTATATTTAAAGCGCTTATTTCAAGCATATTATAGAGAGAACCAATCTGATATCCCTAAAATTGATTCATTCGAATATAGAGAATTTGGATTTATTCCTTGGGATAAGCAAATTATGATTCGTCACACATCCTTCAAAAATCCCGAGAATTTAATTCGATATTTGATTGAATATGGACCAAAGCATACTTATTCAAGCGGCAGTATTTATTTAAAACCAGATAATGCTGATATGAATAAAAAAGAATTTCAAGGCTGCGATTTAATTATTGATATCGATGTTGACCATTTTTATACTCCTTGCAAAGATGATCATGATCATTGGTATTGTAAAGAATGTGGAAAAAGTGGGAAGGGAATGGAAGAAAAATGTCCTAAATGTGGAAAAAAAAAAATAAAAACATTAAACTGGATATGTGAAAGTTGTTTAAGTGCCGCTAAAAATGAAATCATCAAACTGGTGTACGACTTTTTAATTCCTGACTTTGGAATTACAGAGAACCAAATTAAAATTGCATTTTCAGGTCATCGAGGGTATCATTTAAAAGTTGAAGATTATGATATAAGAAAAATTTCAAGTGAAGAGCGAAGGGAAATTGTTGATTATATTACTGGTGAAAACATTTCTTTTGAAATTTTGGGATTAAGAGAAATTGGTGGGACTATTTTTGGTATTTCTAGCCAAAATATAGGATGGTCTCAAAAAATTATAAAAAACATTCAAGAATTTCTAAAAAAATCAGATATAGAAATAGAACATTATTTACTTGATAAAAGAAAGTTTGATTTTAATCCAAATGTTATAAATAGTTTTTTAAAGTATAAAGATGATTTTTTAGAAGTAATCTCAAATAAAAAAAATAATGTTTGGGCTATAGAAGGTTTTGGCATAGTTAGATGGAAAAAATTTTTGGAAGAAATTGTGAAGGAAATTGGAATTAAGATAGATGAACCCGTTACAGTTGATATTCATAGACTTATAAGGTATCCCGGTTCTCTACATGGTGCCACGGGTTTTAGAGTTCAGGAATTAAAATTAAATGAGCTTGAAAATTTTACTCCATTAAATGAGACCAATAATGAACTTGATCCAATTGTTTTTAGAAGTAAAAATACTCAAAAAATTGAAATTATTGAGCCTCTTGTACCACTGACTAAAATTTCAGATGAATCCTATGGCCCCTATAAAAAAGGAGAGAAAGTTGATGTGCCCCATCATATTGCTGTGTTTTTGTTATGTAAAGGAGTAGCAAAGACTCTTTAAGTTAATAATAAATTCTGTCAAATCCTTATAATAATATAATAAGTTTATTAGGATAAGTTATGGATATTAAGAGCGAATACGAGAAGTTATATCAACATTGGCTAAATGAATTCGAGCAAACTGAATTGACTCCATTAAATAAAGAATTATATAGTCATTATAAAACAGCTTTAGATTATTTGAATAATTATAAATTAGATCAAACAGATTCCATCAAGCTTGATGTCATAAATTCCTATAAAGAGAACTTTAATTATTTATTTAAAGATTTTGCTAAAATTAGGGAAATTAAAATAATTAATGCAGCACTCGCATTAAAAGTGATAAATTTAAATATACTTTTGGAATCAGAGAAATTATTTTACCAGAATTTAGTCAGTGCTGTCAAAGGTTTTAAGAAAGTAAAAACTATAGATGGGGAAAAAATAGAAGAATTAAATACTTTTGAAGAAAAAGGAGGACTGGAGTCAAAAGAAAACGCTAATTTAGAGCAAACAAAATCAAGTATTCAAATTAATGAATTCTTAGACACCGGTTTAGTTATAAAAGCAGAAAATGAAGATTTCAATTATACTCTCGTGCGATTTCTAAAAAAAACACCTCCCTTGGTTGGAATCGACCTATTAAATTATGGCCCTTTTG
>SDNV01000067.1 GCA_004524515.1 Promethearchaeota archaeon | reverse complement strand
TTGACAACATGTGGGGTAAATAATTTAAAAATAAAGTAGGTTTTTTCTATTTATACTAATTCTGTATAAATTTTTGTCTATCAATAAGGTTAGTTATAAAAAAAGACCATAAAATTATAAAGGAAAATTTTTATATGAGACGTTAGTAATAGGATGTAGATTATTTTTCCTTTCTAAGTATTTAGCAAAAATCCTAAAATTGGAAATAAGTGTATATAAGTCTTCATGAAAGCATAATGCTAGAAAAATTCGCCTTAATAAAAAAAAAAAAAGAAAAAATTTCCTTAAATAGCCCTAGAACCTGTTTTATTTGTCATCATAAATTGCATTTTAAGGAATATAAAAATATTTATCTTTACCTGAGTTCTATTAAAAATCCCGTAGAGAACTTTTTCAATATATTAAATAATAAAGGAGAATTTCAATTTATTCCCGATATTAATATTACAAAAATCTGGAAGGATCCCAATAACAAGGTATTCTGCCCCTCTTGTCTCATTGATTTCAAGTATGCGCATAATTTAAAAAGAAACTGCATAAGGTGTGGGAAAGAAATAACCTTTTTGGAATGTTGCTGGTCGGCTTTAAATAAAAATTATTTAAAAGAAGAATTAATGGTTTACTGGATTAATCCCCTTCTTCAATTCTATTGTTGCTCTTGTTATAAAAAACAAAAAAGCAAATCTTAAAAATGAATTAATATCAGAATAATATCATTCCAAATCTTTTCTTGAAAAAATATACTACTGCCGTACTGATACATAAAATATAAAAAACCTGGACGGTCATTTCAATAACTGAAACCTCTTCGGCTATATTAATTGCGGCGATTATTCGCGTAAAACTATCATAAGAACTGATAAAAATCAAATAAAGTAGAAAACTCCATAATAAGTACTTTTTACTGATTATGATTTTTTTATTAATTATTAGATATATTTGAAATACTGCTATCATAGCATGTAATACAACTCCTTCCATAAAACTTGGTATATCTGAAACAATGGGAATGAAAAATAAGGTAACTAAGACAAATAATAAAAAAGACATACTCACAGCAGAATTTAAAAGCACAGATTCAAATTTATTAATACACGTAAGACTAATCAGAATTAACGTGAGAAATGTGGTATGCGTAAGCGGTCTATAATAATGATATACAAAAAAATATACAATCCAACGATAAACACAGCTAGTTAAGAGTACCCATCCAAAAATTCTCATCACTATTGAGCATACCCTACTCTCTAAAACCTTTACTTTTGGTTGCAGGTCCAAATGATATTCTTCCTCTTCAATCAATTTTACCCTACCATTTTTAGTGAGAATTGAGCATATATATTAATTATCCCATATATTCATTTAATTTTTTTTATAGATAATTATGTTGATTAATGGTAATAATTTAAATAAAGTAATAATTTTGGTACTTATTAATTTGGAAGTTTAAAATAAATTGCCCATTGAATATTAAAAGGAGCATATAAATGATTGAACCATCAATTAAAAAAAAGATTGAAAAGATAATTGGAGAAAGATATATCTCCGATGATCCAGTTGAGCTGTATTGTTATTCTCATGATCTAGTATCTCGGGCTCTCAGTTGGATTGATAATAATTATCGAATTATGGCAGATATCATTATAAAACCAGAAAACGCAGATCAGGTTAATGAAATTATCGATTTAGCAAATCAAGAACATTTAAAGATTATCCCAAGAGGAGCTGGGACTAGTTATGGTGGCCAATTTCTTCCAATTGAGGGAGGAGTTGTTTTGGATTTTTCGCGGATGAATAATATTATTAAAATTGACACAGTGGATAATTTTGCAGTGGTACAACCTGGTGTATTATATAAAGATCTGGGTAAGATTCTTAAAAATACGGGGAGAGGATTTTGGATTCCATGTAATCCGGGCTCTGCTGATGTTTGTACGATAGGTGGAATGATAGCTAATGATGCCTCAGGAGAATCAGCAATAAAATATGGAACAACGAAAGATTATGTATTAAATCTTAAAGCAATTTTAGGTAACGGACTAAAAATCAAACTCGGTAGGCAAGTAAAAAAAACAGTAGCAGGATTGGATTTATTAAGTCTATTTGTAGGATCCGAAGGTACTTTAGGAGTTGTAACTGAGGCAACTTTAGAATTTTTAGCACGTCCAGAGAGTTTTCTAACAATTATAGGGTTTTTTGATTCAATTGAAGTGGCGGTTCAAATAGCTAAAGAAGTAAAAGAATATATCACCCCAATGTCCATAGAAATGGTCGATCAATTAGTAATTAGCGGAATGAATTCGTATTTATCAAGATTGACTCCAAAAATAACCTTAAAAGTTGCAAAAGCAGCTTTGTTAATACGTCTAGATGGAGAAGAGAAAGCTACTTCCAATTATGCAGAATATATAAAGAATATCCTTTCAGCTAACCAACACGCATCTGATATAAAAATTTTAAGAGGTATTGAACATGAATATATTTGGAAAGCCAGAGATGGAGCGGGTCCCTCGTTATTGCGTCTTACCCGACCATCAAAACATGCAACATCGATGATTCCCGCCATATTAGACTTTTCAGTTCCATATAGCAAGATATACACTTTAATGCAGAAATTTGGGGAAATAATGAGTTCTCATAACTTAGTATTCACTCGAATGGGACATTTAGGAGATGGTAATGTTCACTTAATTTCATCTATAACTTTAAAATCCAAAGCAGATATTTGGAAAATGGGAGATCTTCAAGAAGAATTAGTTAAATTGGCAACTTCATTAGGTGGTTCAGTTACGGCTGAACATGGATGTGGAATTTGGAAAGCTCCATATTTACCTATGGAATATGGAGAAGATGTAGTAGAGCTTATGAGAAAAATTAAATCTATTTTTGATCCTAACAATATTTTGAACCCGGGCAAAATGTATTCTATTAATAGACTAGCGGTTTTTTCAAAATAAAGGTAGGGGCTTACATTATGAGAGAGAAACAAATACTTGGTATGATTTGGAAATGTAATTTATGCGGATTTTGTCCCAAAGATTTTGAATGTCCTGGTTATGATAAAGATACTAGATGGGAAAGCACTTTTGCTCGAGGAAAGATCTCTATTGTCCACGCAATGATGCAGGATCCCGAATTGGGGTTCCAAAATAGTCCTTTAACTAAAGAACGTCTCTTTTCATGTACGGGGTGCGGACATTGTGCATATATTTGTCCCTCAGGAGTAGATATTCCCTTGATCATATATCTTGGCAAAAAAAAATTAGTTGAAGCAGAAAACTATCCCAAAGAACATAAAATGATCAGTGAAAATATTAAAAAATTTGGGAATCCCTTCGCAGAAAAGCAACCCAGAGATTTTGCTTGGCCGGATTTAAAATTAAATATTGAAGCTGAAACAGTTTATTTTCCTGGTTGCATGGCTATTTATCGTTTACCTGAAATAGCACAACACACCATTCAATTATTTACACAATTAGGTGAGAAGATCAAAGTATTTCAACATGAAACTTGCTGTTCTGGAATCTTATATCGTACGGGTCACACTGATTTAATATCAGATCTTACTAAAGATATGATAAATGAGATTAAAGAAAATCCGCCAAAACAGATCATCTTCACTTGTCCAGGCTGTTTAACGGCATTTAAAGAAATATACAATTCGGAAT
Source organism: Promethearchaeota archaeon (assembly GCA_004524515.1). The sequence goes on along the minus strand of SDNV01000067.1, from coordinate 11,844 downwards.
TAAAGGAGAAATTTGAAAACATAAAATTGTTACATTTTTCAGAATATTTAGTTGATAAGGTTTTGAATTTAGGAGATCTGAAACCAAAAGTAGAAAAATTTCTAAAAACCACCATAAAATCTCCAATTATTTGGCATGATCCTTGCCATTTAGCTCGAGGTTTAGGCATTTATGAAGCACCTAGAGTAATTTTAGATCAAATTCAATTCCCCTATCTTGAATTTGACCAAAATAGGGAAGATTCAAATTGCTGTGGCTCCGGTTCGGGAGTTCGATCAGCTTACCCAGATTTAGCTGAAAAAACCACTATTCAACGATTAGAGGAAGTAAAAAAATTAGGAGCCAAAACGATTTTAACGTCTTGTCCATTTTGTGAGTATCAATTTAAATCAACTATACAAAAAAATGATTATGATATCGATGTAATTGAACTTAATAGTTTGCTAATAAAACTCATATCAATAGTTTAGTTTTCATAATGAAAAATTTATAAAAATCTTAATAAAAAACCGCTTTCTTTTTAAATATAAATTTTAAAATGGAATTGTGAAAGCAATTCAGTATATACCATGTAAAGTTGTGTTCTACAATCAATCTACCCAAAAAGAAGAAGATCTAATTGGCAACATTAGGAAAGAAAAATGGTTAAAATTCAAAGAATTAATTGAAAAAAAATATATTAAATTATTAGATAACTAAACCCAAAATAAAATTTTTTAGAGATCAAGAAAAAATAAGCCTACCTAAATTCTATTAGACAATTGTATATAATATTAGAAAAAGCAATTCGTTAGAATTACTGCTATGTTTAAGAATTATGAAGATATATAATCAATAATCGATAATTTTAATATTTGCTATGATATCTTTCCCAATTTCTACTACAGCCACAGAAGTGGGAGCCCCATAATAATGTTCCTCTAAGTAGCCTTTTCCAGGATTGATTATTAACACTCCATTCATGTTTTCAATCTGAGGTTCATGAGTATGACCATACACTATAGCATCCAAATCATAATTCCTAAATTCTATAAGAACCTTTTTTTTAGTATTCTCATAGGTGCCACCAGTCGCGGGATGGGTGATCCCTATTCGTTTTTTCGATATCTCTATTACATCTTTTGCTAAGGTCTGTGCTCTAATTTGTAAAGAATCAGCATTTCCATAGACTCCTCTGAATCGGGGACCTTTGATTTTTATAAATCCATATAAAACATCAATAGAAATATAATCGCCGACATGAATCACCCAATCCGCCTCTTTTATCAATTTTATCATTTTTTTGGGAAGTTTTTCAAAAGATGACACGTGGGTATCTCCTACAATCAATACCTTGTCTTGCATTTTAATAACCTTTTTTTTAATTTTTTATGAGATGTGGCTTGTCATTTGAAAAGCAACTTTAATAGCTTCTTTTATCTCCATAGAATTCCTATTCTAGGCATTATTAGCAGTTATTTTAAATCAATCAGCTGATATTATGGTTACTATCATATTAAAATAAATAAAGTTGCATTTTTTTCAATATAAAAATAAAAATAGATAACTCTCAAATTTTATGATTAAAAGTCAATCCTCATAAATAATGAATTATGGATTGAACTTATTTAAAATTCTTAGATAATACGTATGAATCTCATTAACTTTATTGGGATTAAACTTATCTATATTACATCTTTGCAATAGGGCATTAAAATCAGGAAATTTTTGAGGATTAACTAAACTAAGATAAGCACATATGAGAGCGTTCATTATCACACTTGTATCGTCTTTCGAATCAGATGTAGTGATAATCTCGTCACTGTCAATCGATTTTTTTAATCTTGAAAACTCGGATTCTAAAAATTGTTTAAGAGCACTATTTTTACACATAAAATTGTTATTTACATAATCATAATAATTTCTAAGAAAATCTTCATAAGAAAACTCCTCATTATTATTGAGTTTCGTTATTGTTGCACCTATAGTTCTAAAATGATTATTCAGGATATTATTAATCTTTAATCCCTTTATTTCTTTATTAGCTTCATTACATAAATCAAGAGCTAATAACACTTCTTTATAATTATTCTTAATGGAATCTAATGGGATTTCTTGTTTTAAATCTAAATTTTTAGATTGATCGAGTAGATTTTCATTCATTCCTAAAGTACTAATATTTTCTTGAATTATCGGAACCTTTGTTTCTAAAACATTCCCTAATAAGGGAGATGAATGGATATCCATATCTAATATATCAGCAATTATGCGAATCATATTATTTCGATTCTCTGATTGATTAGCTATCATTGGATAGGTTTTCAATCCTAAAATATTTTCAATTTCCTCCACTTTCATAGCATTTGCTAGATCTTGTTTGTTTCCCAAGACGGCAGTACGAGCATACGGAACTTCTTCGTTCACTAAATCAATAAAAAATCCACTTTTATCCACGTTTTTAGGACTTGAATCTGTAACGATTAACACGGCATTACTTCCCTGAATAAATCCTTTCCAAAGGTATTTAAATTGATCTTGCCCGGCAAAATCGAATAATCGAAATTCTAATTTACCAATTCTTATGGTTGCTATATCTCCTGAAATGGTTGGAATATGCTGGAGAGGTATCTCATCTTGACGTATTAAATTTTTAATAGTGGTTTTTCCAACCCCAGAAAAACCTACCACCGCAATTTTTGGTTTTAAATTTTTATGCATATCATCAATTATAGGATTTAATGTACCTAATTCATCATAGTCAAAGTCTTTCTTTTTAATATCATCTCCAAATAAGGTTAAAAACTCCGTTTTAAAATTTGTTAATTCGTTTTTAATCATTCCAAAAAAATCATCCATCAATCCTGCAACAAAAATGAAAATTAAATCTAAATCTAACTCCATATCATAGGAAACCCTATATTTAAAATAATCATAATAACCAATAGTTTTTCCTATTTTTCTCATTGCGTCTTGTTTTATCTTAAAATGGAGATTTTCAATTTCAGTATTAGTCATTCCCTTAGCAAAGGTTCTCTGATAAATTACATCATTTTTTTTTAAAATGAACACTTGTCTTAATATTTTGCTTCACACTTCCTATTTTTAAAAAATAAATTAAAAATTTGTATAAAACTAATAACAATTAATTTATATAAACTTCATTAAAAACAAAGGATTGAATACTTAAAATAGAAAATTGATGGTTATGAAGTATAATAGAATTTCATATATCACATATCATTGAATCTTTAAAACCCTAAAATCCTAAAAAGTATTAAAATTAATTTTAATTCGATAACCTATGAAAATTGTAGTTTTCGCTCCTCATCCTGATGATGAAATTTTTGGATGTGGAGGAAGCATATTAAAATGGTTAGCTGAGGCACATGATGTTCACATTATTTATGTAACCGATAATCGAGTATTGATTTCTTGGGGTTTAAAGGCAAATGAACTAATTGAGGATGAAATAGGGGAGTATATGGATTTAAATGAAGATCAAATAGCTGAAATAGCATTAAAAGAAGCAGATTCTGCTGCTAAAGCTTTTGGCTTCCCTCCGAATAATATACACTATTTTAAAATATATGATCAAGATGCAATGAATAAGATAGACTTGGGAGTTTCTTTGTCTAAGCAAATTATTAAAGATGCGGATCGAATTGTCATACCAGGTGATATTGACAGTCATCCAGATCATAGAGCTACTCATATCATTGCAAAACGATCTGCTAAGGAGCTTAATTTAAATGCAGAATTTTATGTGTATTATTCTGTATCTCCGAGGGAAAAACAAGTTAAGATAAAAACGGCAGAATATAAAGAAAAATTGTATGAAATCATGAAACTTTATAAAACACAATTATGTCAAAAAGGTACTCATGCCGCATGGGGAACCCTAAAAAGAAGAAGATCGGAGAGATTTGGAGTATATAAATTGGAAGATATGAATAAATATGATAACTTTTAATTTTATTAGTTTTCATTACGAATATAAATTTAAAATTTAAAACTAGTTAATTATTTTTTGGAAAAATTAAAATCTAAAATCCAAAATCCAAATCTATGGAGAATTCGTTAGCATATTGCAATGCGGGAATCTCTACCGAAACTTCAAGCACATTACGGATAATAGTTCTTGAATTGATGCATACTTCAAAATCAGAATTAAGTCGGGTCATTGAGAAGGGGGAGGGGCTCGCGTAAAAATCCGCTTTTCCCCGCTTAGTGATCCACTTTTTCACCACTTTCCGACTAAAAACTTTATAAACGAAAGTAAGCGTTATAACTTGTAAACTCAAGAATATATCAAATTATCTACTGAAGATTCCCTTATTAAATCTCAAAAGGATATTGAAATCATTCACAAAGGGATTTAATCTGATTTATAGTAAATTACTTTACTCGCGTTTTTTAAATATCATAAGTTTATTAAAAATGAGTAGACCCTGAGGTTTTAAAGTTTGACAGAAAACAAAAGTACAAATCCAAAGGAGAATAGTATATTTAAACCTACTAACAACCACTTTTTAGACCATAATGGCTGTAAGGTAGCAGATATATGGATAGAATTAAAAGACCAGAGGGATTTAAAATTTATCTGTCAGGAGCTTAAAGGAAAAGATAACATCTATGACCATAAAGCAATAAGTCAGTTCATTGGTATGAAAAAACAAGCGTTTCGAAATGTGTTATATGTAAATAAACGAATAAAACAAGAAAACTTTGCTAAGTTTATAAATCTGGTAAGAACCCAATTAGGAGCCGATTATTTAATTAAATTGTTTGGAGTCGATGATATCCCCCATAAAAAAATAATTGGAAGAGCTGGGCATATTAGAATTCATTTACCGAGAAATAAAATAACTTCTGAATTCGTAGGTATTATGCTGGGAGATGGTCAAATGGGTAGAGACCTAAAAAAAGTGAGAATTTGCTTAAATGATATTGATGAGAAGGAATACTTTACTTATGTACGAAAACGGATATTAAAGACATTGTTTAAAGGAATTACATTTACCATATCTAAAAAAAAGGGAGACAAGGGATCTGTTTTAAGATGTAAAATTAAGGCAGTACATCTTTCACTTTTAGAATTAGGACTAATAGAAGGTAATAAAGTTGTAAATCAGGTTGAAGTGCCTCAATGGATTAAAGATGACAAGGCTATGGATTTAAATATCACAAATGGTTGCGTAAAAGGATTATTTGATACCGACGGCTCAATTTCAGTAAAAGAAATTGATAATCGTTTTTATCTTACTTTTGATAATGAATCCAAACGGTTAGTTAAAGATTTTCATAAGATGCTTACGAAATTACACATAAAGTCCGTTTTATCTCCTAGTAGTACAAGATGTGGGATTTATGCGTACAGAGAAATAAGGAAATTCCTACGAGTAATTAAACCCGAAAAATTTAAAGAATCAAGTAAGCGACTTTGGTTGGGATTAAAATTACTATATTCTCACGCTCCTACGGATATTCAAACACAGGTAAAACGCAAAATTACTCGATGGTTAAAGAGACACGGTAAAAAACGATATATTTACGGTTTTTATAGGACATTGCTTTTAAAACATTGGCTCGAAGCGAGTATGAGAAAGTATTGCATATTAAAAGTAAATGGACTCCCTTTTCATAGAGTAATTACGTTTAACATGATTAAATCTTCAATTACAACGGCTATGGACTATGATAGAGTTAAATATCAGCATATTAAGACCACAAACAGCTATAAGATTATTAGGTTTCCCGAAAAACTACGTAGGTTAATATGTGTAGTAATAGCAAATTATATAAAAGGGAGCAGATTACCAGCCAACAATGAAATTATTCAGCACATCAGAAATTTTATTGAATAATCAGGATTTCAAGGGATGATTGCTCCGTTTGATGATTTGAAATATTGGTTACCTATCCAAAAATATTATATAGGTTTAATAACAGTAGCACGAGAAGTAAAAGAAAAATTAGCTAAAAAACCGCAAAACAAGATAAATGCTAGAGATATAGAAAGGGTTATTCAAAAGAAAGGTATTCAACTTCCCTTTGGATATAATCTACTAATTCAAATTGTTAGGGATTTCAAAGTATTTTTATAGGTATTTATCTTCTAACTATTTTCCAAATCTCTTTTATTTTTTTCTATTTTATATTTTGATTAAATTTAAATGAACAAAATCTAAATAAAAATTGAACACCTCTTATAAAACGAATAAATAATTTACGACCTAAAACTTTATAATAAGAAATAATAGGATATCGCACAAAAATAGATCTTTCTCTAATAAGATAGATATTTAAATTCCTGGAATATATATGAATGTAGGTTCATTACAAATTTAGAATTAATTGATCTGCAAACAATTATGAAAGATGATAAGATTTATTGCTCTATGATAAAACAGGGATATCCTCAAGGTGCTTGTGAAGTAACCCTAAACGATGGTACTACCCAACCCGCATGTAGATCAACACTGAAATTTGAAAATGGACAGCATTATCGATTAATAAAATCTATGCACTTATCACGACCAGAAGATTATTTTTCAATTTATCAGTCGGGATGCAATCATGACTGTTTGAAATGCCATTCTTGGGAGTTTAGCAAACACCACAATGGAGAATGGTATTCTACAGATGAAATTGCAAATGCATGTAGAGAATATGAACAAATGGTTACTTTGCGGGAACCTAGAGAAAGAACTTTGATGTATTACGCTACGGATTCGTGCAAACATTGCGGATCATGTATCTTATTTAATAGGAGGAGTCCGCTTTGTCCAAACAAAATATCCCGAGATCAGATTTTTATTTCACAAGGAGGCATAGGTCCTGCTAGAAACATAGTTGCATTTACAGGGGGTGATATCGCATGTCAAGCAAAATTTTACGCTGAAATAAGCCAAAAAATCAAGAAAATATGTAATAACCTATGGATATTATTAGAAACAAACGGATATGGACTAACTCCTAAAAACCTAACTCTATTTCGAAAAGCTGGTTTGGATTCCTATTGGTTGGATATCAAAGCTTATGATGAGCATATATATAAAAAATTATGTGGTACTTCTAATAAAACTGTCTTAAATAGTCCTAAAGAAATTTTATCTCGTGACTTTATCTTAGAAATTCTTACTGTCTATATTCCAGAATTGGTTGAGATAGAACAATTTGAAAAGATAGCCCAATTAATTGCAGAATTAGACGAGAATTTGCCCTTCCATATATTAGCTTTTTTCCCGCAATACAAATTAAAGGCATTTAGATCACCTACCTTAACGGAAATTTTAGATACTTATAAAGTAGTAAAACGTATCGGATTAAAAAAAGTTAGGATTGGAAATATAGGCATAATCGCTAAAAAGGAAGAAGAGATGAAAAAATTAATAAGAACAGTTGGTCCTGAAGCAATTTAGGATCTAAAAAAATAAATCTTTAGAACGTAATCGCACTGAGATAGTTTCGATTTAGATTTTAAATCGAACATTAGATGTATAGTCTTTTTTTATGAAAAATTGAAAATTTTTAAGATATTTTTATATAAAAAAACATTTAAAGTCTATATAACCTAAATAATGCAGAGTTTAATAAAATGAATGAAGAGTATGATGTAATTGTTATAGGCGCCGGATTTGGTGGACCAGTAGCCGCTAAATTATGTGCTGAAGCAGGTTTAAAAACGCTTATAATAGAAAGATCTGAGAATGTAGGTGATAAAATAATATCAGGACTGACAATACCATTTTATGGCTTTCTTTTTGGGCCTTCATTTATTAGAGATGGCAACCCACCTTTTGAGAGGCCTTCTGACGGTATTGTAAATTATATTATCAAAGATATTGATAATGGTGTTATCGATATAGATGATTCTCTTAAAGTGCCAAAACCCTTATCTCCGATAATTGCATTTGGATATAATGCCTACTGCAAACCATTCTGTCAATGGGAAGCCAAAAAAGCTCTAGAAGCTGGTGCTATTCTGAAAACATCAACTACTGTGGTGGATGTCATAAAAGAAGAGGGAATTATTAAAGGGATTATAACGGATAGAGGCGAAAAGTTAAGATCAAAGATTTTAATTGACGCAGAGGGAAGTCAGGGTTTATTGGCTATAAAAGCGGGAGTTAGAGATAAGTATCCTCCCGAAACAATTTCATTGGCAGATACATATGACTATGAAATGAAAAAACAAGACATAGATAAAATTTTTGGGTATAGCGTTAAAATGTGTTGGGGTTGGGACGAACAAAGAATAGCCCCTCCTCTCGGGTATGGGAATGGTCTTATGGTTTGGCCCTATAGGAACAGCCTTCATTTCATGCAAGATCAGTGTTTGCGAATCGACCAAAAAAAGGTACCGAATCTTAAAAAACTTTTTGATGAATATCATGAAAATATTACCTCTAAACTGCCATGGTGGAAAAATTTAGTCGCACCCCGTATAAAATTAAGGGCAAGGATGTGGGAAGGATTTGAAATTTATGTGGGTCTGAATAGAAAACTGCGAAATATGCCCAATTATACAGATGGAATGATTTTAATAGGAGATGTGGCCGGTCTGGAAAGTACAGAATTATGTGATGGGGTACCGGCAGCTTGGTTTTCTGCAAAAATAGCTGCTGAAATTGCGATTGAAGCAATTCGCATCAAGAACACTTCTAAATCATTTCTTAAAAAATATGATGATAAAATTAAAAATCATCCGATCATCCAATGGTCAATCACAGCCAGAAATCGTTATAATTTACGGATAGCTCAAAAGGAGCATAATGAAGAAAAACTTAAAAAATATATACATGATGGATGGGGGCTTGGTTCTCTAACCTATTTCACAACTCCATTCATGAAAATGACTATTTCTTTAATAAAAAAAGATCCTAATATTCTCACGAAATGGATCAGAATGTATTTTAGATACTATCAGAACTGGATCCATAACTGCTATGAATATTTTGGCACGAGGCAATATAGGCAAGAAATATCCAAGAGACCTATATTTAAACAATCAATATTCCTTACTGGGTTAAAATTGATCAATTTAATGGTGAAAATAGCCTCTTGCTTTAAAATGCTATATGCAAAAACATTGATTAATTTAGCTGAAAATGCTAATTCAAAACTTAGTAAAAAACTTCCTAAAATGGAACCAAAACTTTTGAAGATAGTCAACTTAATTGAACCCGTTTCAGAAAAAATAAGTAAAAAAATGATTGAGTTTGTTAATAGGGCTGATTCTGTAATTTTTCAGGTTCCCGAAAATAAAGGAGGTGCGATTTATGGGTAGGACGTCCGAAAAATTTCCAGGTGTAGAATGGGTTGAAGGTGCGGGTGTTTTCATAAAAATTAACGATGAAAAATGTACTGGTTGTGCCAACTGCATAAAGGTCTGCTTGGCGAGCTGTTTTGAGATAATTAACCAGAAGGCTAAAGTTAAAAGTCTCGAAAATTGTATGGAATGTGCCTCCTGCTGGTATGCTTGTGTAGAGGGAGCGATTGAATTTAGTTGGCCAAAAGGGGGAACTGGTTATAAATCTGATTGGGGTTAATTGGTCAGAATATAATGAATTTATACCAATTTTATGAAATTGATTTCAAATAAAACCTTGGCGTTGATAATATACCATTTTGGAGTTTGCTTTTATCCAATCATCGGTAATATTTTCAAATAAGACCTGTGCTCGATTATTTGCTTTGTCTAAAACCTCTTTTTCATTAATATGAATAAATTTTCCATCTAACATAATTGGTTTTCCTGCGACGATTACGTTATCAACTTCACAACCTTTACTAGAATACACTAAATTTGCAATTATGTTATAAAATGGTGCATGAATTATTGGAGTTAAATGCAGTTTTTGAAGGTCTAAAGTTATTATATCGGCATTTTTTCCCACTTTCAAACTTCCTATTTTATTTTTAAGATTAAGTACTTCTGCTCCATCAATCGTTGCCATTTTCATTGCATCCCAGGGTGGTAATGCCGTTGGATCCCTCTGAACTACTTTTGTTAAAATACTTGCCATTTTTATTTCATTAAATAAATTATGATGCCCAGTTCCAGGTGCTTCATCAGTTCCTAAAGCAGCTTTGCCACCTAATTTAAGAAAACTTCCTAAAGGAGGGACTATACCATCTATTTTGGAAATAGAACTTGGACATCCCACCATTCTTACTCCTTTTTTTACCATTAACGCTCTTTCTGCTTCTGTCGTATCATGAATATGGGCTGCTATAAGCGATGAGTCTAATATACCATTTTTTTCTAATAATTTCACTGCCGTCGTATGTTTTCCATAACGTTTCATAATCTGACTTCTTTCCCTCCCTCCCTGCGCAATATGCATATGGATTTTTGTCCCATTCTCTATAGCTTGGTTTTTAACGTCCTTCAATAATTCCATCGAAATCATATCTAAGGCATTCGGTCCATACATTACACTGATAAGTTCATGGTTTTTGAATTCTTTCCATAATTTATTTGCACGTCGAAAAGCATTCATTCCTAAATAACGATAATAGGTATATGGTTCATTCGGTTTTTTAGCATCGGAAAAACTTAATTCACTTATCATCTCTGTTGCTACAACTCTTATTTTAAAGGGTATAAAGACTTTTTTAATTAATTCTGATAATCCTATTCCATATTCAGTAAAGGTAGTTGTTCCATTTCTCAACCCTTCCAGAATGGCAAGTTTACTACCCAATACGAGATCTTCAGCTTTCAAGTGGTTCGCAAAAATACTAAGTCCTTTTGGCATATATTCTATTTCAGGTAAATCATGAGCAGTACCACGACAAAGCGTTAATATAGAATGAATATGAGCATTAATTAAACCAGGCATCGCAACATGGTTACTCATCCCATCTATTATCATATCAGCTTTTTTATAATCAAAAGTATCCATCTCCCCTACATAAGAAATCTTTCCATCTTCAATTCCAATTCCTCCATTCCTTACTATCCCTAACCCTTTTCCTTCAAATGTTATTAACCAGGTATTTATTATAGCAAAATCCATCTAAAAAATCCTCAATCGTTCCTATCATTATTATATAAAATTAAATGGTTATATAAACATTAATTTAATTAATACGCTAAGAATAGGAATAAAATAAAAAATTTGAAAGTGGAATAGGTTAGATATATGTTATAATTATATAGATAATAAAAATATATGAAAAAAATTATTCTATTATTGTAACCCATCCGAATTCATCTTCAATTTCTAATCTTTGAATCCCAGTTAAAAGATCATAAAGTTTTTTTGTTAATTCTCCTGGCTCACCATTATTATACACTTTCTTCTGGTTTCCTAAAACTACGGATCCTATTGGAGTAATAACTGCGGCTGTACCAGTACAAAAGACTTCAGAGCAAGATTTTTTAAATAATTCTTTATAGGAAATATCTCGTTCTTCTATCTTCATATGCAACTTTTTTTCAGCTATTTCTAAGACGGATTTTCTTGTTACTCCTGGTAAAATTGTGCCGGCAGTTCTTGGTGTAGCTAATTTTCCATTTATAATTGCGAAAAAATTAGCAGTCCCTACTTCATCGATATACTCCATATTGACAGCATCTAAATATATTATTTGAGCAAAACCCTTTGCTTTTGTTTCTTTTGCGGGTTTCATTGTTGGAGCGTAATTACAAATTGTTTTTGCAAAACCGGTACCTCCCGGAGCAGCTCTTGTATATTCTTTAGAAATTTCTAAATCAATTCCTTTAAAACCTTCTGGAAAATAAGGTCCCACAGGCACAGTAAATATTATGAATTTATACTCTGAAGCGGGAGACACTCCCAAGATTGGTCCATTACCCATCATTAAAGGTCTTATATATAAAGCTCCTCCACTATC
>SDNV01000220.1 GCA_004524515.1 Promethearchaeota archaeon | reverse complement strand
TTCGAATTAACGGGATACAATTTTATATTAAATTTTTAAAAAAAATTAGGAATATATTATTTCAAAAATAAAAAATAAGCCTTAATCGTAAGTACAAAAAATTATAAATCTGAAAAAAATTATTAAATAAATTGTTTAAATGAATTAAAGACCAAGGTCATAAAAAATGGTAAATTTAATGGGAAAGAAAAAGAAGAAAAAAGATCAAGAACCAGAATTCAATGTTAAGAAAAGATTAACTAATGTAAAAATTTTAATTGATACCGGCAGACCAAAAGAAGCTATAGCCTATATCTATCTAATGTACAATGATGTAGTGAATATGAAATTTAAAAAACCAAGATTACCTCATCAAACCATCCGAGAGTATGCCATCACTTGTGTAAATCAGTTAGGCCAAAAGCCAGAATCAGTTTATCCGTTCATAAAAAAGATTGAGGATATTATATATGGTGGTCTGGAGCCCAATCCTAAGGAATTTGAATATACACTTGAATTATTCTCAACATTGTACAAAGAAATAACTAATAAATCCTTTTCTTATAGCTTGTAATTCAATTTTTAAAAAATAAATAAGAATATTAAAAAAAATCACCTAATGTAAAAATGGTTAAAGTAAAAGGCGGAAAAACTTCCGAAAAAAGTGTGAACATATCAAAAGGTATAATTTTTGGATTTTTTACCATCTATTTAATTGTTTTTGGAATTGTAATCATCTTTTTCATTAGTTCATATCAAGAATCGCGTCCCGGTGAGTTGAGAACCTTTGTAGGTTACCTCCCTTTATTATGTTTTCTCGGTGCGGGATTTACTGGGATAAGCTTTCTCATTTTCATAAGGAATATTAGAATGCAGAAAACCCGCGAAACAAAATCTAGAAAAAAGGTAAAAACAGGTTCGCTATATAAGCAGTCCTTATTTCTATTAATTTTTATATTTTCATTTGTACCGTTATTAGCACCCATAATAGACCAAGGAAAAAATGACCACAATTTCTCAGTTTATAATGAAGATTGGGATGGATCTTCCGATTTTAAAAAATTATTAGAAGATGAGGGCTATGACTGTTATAATATTCAATCCAGTCTAAGCGCCACGAAGCGATTGGATCGAAAAGTATGCTTAGTTTTGTTGGGTACCAATCAATTTTATAACCCGTTTAATGAAATTCCTTATTTTATGGAATTTTTTGAAAACGGAAATTCTATTTTGATTTGTCATGATTATGGTTCTACAGCTAATTTATTATATGAAATCTATCTAGCGAACATGATTAATGCTGATATTAAAAAAACAGTACCTATCACAATCTTTCCAGATGGAGTATTATTGGACAATGAATCCTTTGACACGAGTACTGAATTTCCTTACATTGAAACATTTACAGACCATCCAATTGGGAATGGCATAGATAAGGTACTTCTATCACGAAGTACTGCGGCAGTAGGGGGACCTTTTATAGACTTCTCAGGATGGGATGTGATTGGATATTCTAGCCTGTATAGTTTTGTGGATATGAATGATGATCAGATGTATGATTTTGATGATGATAACATAGATATCAGTTTCGTTGCTGATGCAATTGGAGAGGATTTTCCCGATGATTTATTAAAAGTACCACTTGGCGGGTATCCCCAAGTTCCCTTTATGGCAAAAGATACGGGTGATGCAAGAATATTTGTGTCTGCTGATGCAAGCTTATTCAATAATGAAATACTCAATGAAGATGGCTATGACAATCAAGAATTTGCCATAAATATTATTGATTGGCTTACTCGTGGAGAAGATGACTGGATGATTGTATTTGATGAGGCTCATATTAGACCGGAAGAATCCAGAGATATATCATCTCCAGGAATATTTGGTTTTATTATACAATATATTGTTCAGCTTTCTACCAACCCTTTAACTGCTTGGATTTATCCTCTTTTGGCCGTATATACATTAAGAAAATATTTACCTAGAAAGGACAAGAAAGAGGCGAAAAAAAAAGCAGAAGAAGAGGAAAGAAAAGAAGAATTTGCACGATTTAGAACATCATCTTTTTTTGCGAAAAAGATAGAATGGTATAGAGATAAAAGTAAATATGATAAAGCATTAACCTTGCTTTATCGAAGATTAGAAAGAAAACTAAATTCACAGCTCGGTGAAAAACAAATAACTACTAATAATGTAATAGAAATGGTTAAAGAAAAAGAACCAAGAATAACCCGACATAAAATTAAAAGAATAACACGCTTTATGGATACAATTTTGGCAATAAAATCAGGAAAAAAAATTAAGGATGAAAATTTATTTGAACAGTTATTTTTCGAAATGGAATGGATTGTTCAAAATATCTAATTAAGTTTATAAAAGAATAATGAAATTAAAAAGAAAATAAAAAAAAAGTGATTAAATAATGGAAACCCCAGAAAAAGCTCGATATCAAGAACAGGAATTAGACGTAACCCCAATTAGAGAAATTGCTCAAGAAGTTTTATCAGAAGTATCAAGAGTAATTGTAGGTAATGGAGAAATTTTACAACAATTATTTATAGCTCTACTTGTCAATGGACACGTCCTCTTAGAAGGAGTTCCAGGGCTAGGTAAAACCGTTATGGCGAAAACTTTTGCAAATACGTTAGGGATCAGTTTTAGACGAATACAATTCACTCCTGATTTACTCCCTTCTGATATCACTGGCACTAAGATTTTTTCTCAAGAAGAGGGTACATTTGTTCTACAAAAGGGTCCTGTGTTTGCAAATGTCGTTTTAGCTGATGAAATAAATAGAAGTGCTCCTAAAACTCAAGCTGCATTACTTGAATCTATGGCTGAAAGACAAGTCACAATAGAGGGAGAAACTCTACCTTTAGAAAAACCTTTTATTGTGATCGCAACAGAGAATCCAGTGGAGATGGAAGGGACATATCCTTTACCAGAAGCTCAAGTGGATCGATTTCTATTTAAATTATGGCTTGACTATCCAGAACAGGAAGAAGAAGTTGAGATCTTAAGAAGACAATTGGGTGGAGAATCCCCGACAGTAGACCACGTCACTACAGGAGATGAAATTCTCGCTGCTCAAACATTAATAAATTCTGTTTATATTGATGATAGAATCTTGAAATATATCAGAGATCTCGTTCTTAAAACTAGAAATCACCCTCAAGTCGCGTTAGGATGTGGACCAAGAGCTAGCTTAGTATTAATGAAAACATCTAAAGCAAGAGCGGCAATTTTAGGAAGAAAATATGTTACACCTGATGATGTTAGAGCATTGACAGTTCCAGCTCTAAATCACCGAATATTACTAAAACCAGAAGCAGAACTCGAAGGTTTGGATGTAAAGACGGTTATTAAAAACATAATCGAAGAGATTCCTGTTCCAATATAATAATTCGCTATTTCTTGCGTATTATTATAAAAAAAAGAGAGTATTTTAAAATATATAAAAATGGTGGTTTGAGATTTTAGGTGGAAAAGGCAGAATCTTAGTTTTATTTGCAGTGTTTTTTCTTACTGCTGGATTTGCATTTGTAAATTATTTTTTAATTTATTTCGCAATTCTTTTATTATTTAGCACTATAATCAGTTTGCCCATTTTTCACTATCAAATGAATGTTGAAGAATTACGGGTTCATAGGGAGCTCGAGAAAGAGAAAGTATTCAAGGATGATTTTGTGCATGTGAAAGTTATTATTGAAAATTTAGGTAAAAATAGTTTTGATTTTATTGAAATTAGGGATTATTTC
>SDNV01000066.1 GCA_004524515.1 Promethearchaeota archaeon | reverse complement strand
GAAGGTATTGCTACGATTGCTGCTGGAGTATGGAAACAATTACCAGATGGGAGTATTGGCCCTTGTGTAGTTAGATTATCTGATTTTAAAACTAATGAGTATCAGAACTTAATAGGAGGGTGGATTTATGAGGGAGATGAAAATAATCCCATGATGGGTTTTAGAGGAGCTTCAAGATATGTCTCTGATGACTTCCAAAATGCGTTTATATTAGAGCTACGGGCAATTGCCAAAGCTAGAGAATGGGGGCTGGTTAATATTATCCCCATGATTCCCTTTTGTCGAACCCCTGAAGAAGCAAAAAAAATCGAGGAAATAATGAAAAGTGAAGGTTTAGTTCGAGGAAAGGATGGTCTCAAGATGTATGTAATGGCCGAAATTCCTTCAAATATTATTTGCGCCGATATTTTTTGTCAATATTTTGATGGATTTTCCATAGGGTCGAATGATTTAACCCAATTAGTTTATGGTAGCAGTAGAGATGAAGCGAAATTAATTTCTCTTTCTAAAGAATTTAATTATATAACCAATAGTAAGGCTATTAGGCGTTCGGTAAAACACCTAATCAAGGTTGCTCACGAAAATGGAAAAAAAGTTGGAATTTGTGGTCAAGCTCCAAGTGACGATCCGGATTTTCTAAGATTTTTAGTTCGAGAAAGTATTGATTCCCTTTCTTTAAATTTCGATACCTATGCTAGTGGACGTATTAATACTTGGAGAACCGAAATTATTGAAGCCAAATTAAAGGACGATGCTAAAGACAAGTCTTATCAATTTCTTCAAGAATGCGATGAGGTAATTGAAAAAATCAGAATCCCTCGAGGTAAATTAAGAAATATGGTAAGAAAACAACGAGGTAAAGCCATTGATTCCAAACTAGAAGATGCATCCCTACAATTTGATACTATTTTTAATGAAATTCAGACGGTTTCGTATGATTTCATTAAAGAATTACATGAACAAGACACTACTAATTTTAATACCATTTATGAGAAGTATAACTCCCGCATTAAAGAATTTGGATCGAAAATCCCGAACATAAAAAAAGATGTCCGTGAATTTGGTATCTATTAACCCTTTATTTATCAGAATTTAGAAAATAATTTACTCATTCCATTTAATTCTCTAGATCATATTTTTAACTTGAACTTTAAAATCACAAAAATTAAATTCTTTTCTTAATTATCAAAAATTAATTCCTTCGAATATTTTAGCCTTTATTTTCTTACTGATTATAGTATTTAGGTGGATGAAACAATGCCAAAAGGTAAACTTACCCAAGAACAAGAAAAAGCTTTTAAAAATGTCGAAACTCTCTTACAAAATATGATAAAAGACCGGTCTGTACCGCGAAATATAAAACGTATTTCCCAGCAAGGAATTGGTATGATTCATACGGGAGACGAAACTCCGGGAGTGCTAGCATCTAATATCATGTATCTGGTAGATGACCTCGCGCAAGATCCTAATATCCCTTTCCATTCAAGGACTGTAATTTACAGGATAATATCCCTTCTAGAAACGATAAAAGACTAAATCAATCTCCTTATTTTTCATAAACAGATATTAAGGGAAGGTGGTCTAGCTTGGTAAGAAAAAGGTATGAATTTTACCTAATCAATTAATCCCAGAATGATACACGGTTCGGAACCGTGTGGTCGGGGGTTCAAATCCCCCCTTTCCCATTTTCTGTCAATATTTATAACTTATTTACTATAACTTAGATTTTATTACTCATCAAAAAAATTATTTAAGGTTGAGTTATATTATTTCTTATATTTTCATTTAGAAAAACAGAAGGAATTAAAAAAGAGTAAATTATAATTGCTATAAGAAAAAATATTTTTTTTTCGAATTATTATTCTCATTCAAATACTTCATTAATTTGTAATCATTTGGAAAAAAAGAATTAATATGGATAAGTCTTTAATACATGGCATTATTTATACCGAAGTTGACGAGGAAATAGGGCCAAAACCCACCTGGTGGGATCCAGTTGACTTATCCGATGATCTTTTAACCCATGTGAGTATAAAAGCGATTACCCTTCTAACAGCGGAGCAAGGGCTTATCCCAGAATCAATAGCAATTATTCCATTTCCATCGATTGGATTGAAGGGATTAATCAAATTTATCCAATTCAAAGATAAAGAGCGTCGTGGAGGAGTAGGACAAGCCGCTATTACTCTATTGTTTAATGAAGTGGATGATATCATATTTTATAAGGGAATAGAATATTTTGATACAGACTTTAATGAAACGGCTCAAAAAATCACTAAATTTGAAGAATCAGGAAAAGAAATAGAATTAATTGGAAGTGAAATAAAAAACCTACGTAAAAATGTCCTTGAAACTCTTAATGATATAAGATTAAAGGAAATAAAGCTTAAAGAATCCGACGCGTTTCCTGAAGAAATTATTGTAGAAAAAGATAAAATCGATTTTCAATTTAAAATTATTGTTTGTGGCGATCCCATGGTCGGTAAAACAAGTACTATTCTAAGATTTACGGAGAGTGCATTTGATCGGAAATATATTCCTTCCATTGGTATAAATGTAAAAGATAAGATTGTACGAGTTAAAAAGTCTAACGTACAATTGGTCATTTGGGATATTGCTGGGCAGAGTAAGTTTGAGACCATGCGTTCCGCATTTTATAAAGGTGCACGTGGATTGTTATTAGTGTTTGACTTAACCAATCCAAAGACCTTTAAGGGTCTTAGAAAATGGTATAAAGATATCGAAAAGCATGTAGATATCGAAGAACAGTTAATCGGATTTATATTAGGAAACAAGCGTGATCGGGTTGAAGACCGTAAGATTTCAGAGCAAGAAGCAAAAGAGCTCGCAGAAGAGCTTAATTTGGAATATATTGAAACTTCTGCTTTAACCGGCGAACAAATAAAGGAATCCTTTTACAAAATGGCTAAAAGTCTCTATTTAAAGGCTAAATAAGTCCTATATTAGAATAATAGAAATATCTCAGATCTGATTTTCTAAAATAAATAAGTGAAAAAAATAGAAATTTAAGAAAGAACAATTCTACCATTTTACAGTTATTGCTTTTTCTGGACAAGCTTCAACGCAATTCATACAGCGCATACAAACACTGGGCCAAACTGGAGTTATTCGCCAGACTTGAGGATCCTTTGGATCTTCTTCTTCGACCCCTAATACATTGTGCATCAGGAACACACATGGGTCACATACTTTAAGACATAGTGTACATTCTCTAGGATCAATCCCACCTTTATCCCCACATCTAGTATAATCAATTTTAATTTTTGTTTTCTTCATTTTCGTCCTCTCTTTTGTTTTAATCATACTATCACCTAATAAGTTCCATCCCATCCAGGATATTTTTCTCTGGGGATAAGTGAAAGTGCTTCCTGTTTGCACGCGTGTCGGCATACTCCGCAGCCAAAGCATTTGTCATAATCAATAATTACTCTATTCTGCGATGGGACATATCGTATCGCACTAAATTGGCACATTGAAACGCATTGTTTACACCCGATGCACTTTTCCTGATCCAATTGGATAATATATTCAGCTTTATAGAACGCATTCAAATCAAAATCAGTCCTGAGACGCAATCCGCCACATTCTGGACTCTCGCAAGAGCAAATTGCATTTATATATGGAACTGGTTGAAACCAAACAGAAGCAATATAACCTTTTTTATTATGCTCTTCAAGTCTTTCCATGGCTGTTTCGCGATCTATTCTCACTACACGATCCTTAGGGATATATCTCGGAATTTTCTCAATAATTTCCGAAAGTAAACCAAAATTGATACAGCAGCATTCTTTAGTACCTCGCTGCATATAACGACATAAGCAATAATTCTCTATAATCGGTTCTGCTGCTAGCTCGGACATGATTAATTGAGCATCTTCTAATGGTATTGCTTGCCCGAAATGACCATCTCCTCGAGCAGGATTTCTGTTATGTTTTTCACTATGAATCATACCTTCAGCAGTAGCACGTATGAGCTTTCCTATAATAGGCATTTGCATTTTATATCCTAAGCCAATCGAAGAAAACCCTTTAATTTTTCGAATAAAAAGATTTTCCATACTTTTCCATTGTTCTTCTAAATAGTCCTTCATTTCTTCTTCTGTGCTAATCTGATCAGCATAATAATTCTTCGCGTTCAGGTACCATTTTTTCCCAGCACCATGCTTAAAACACCATTGACACATTTTAAGAACTCCTAATTAAATAGTTGATATTTTTATATTTTAATATGATATTATATACTTTCTTATCTATTATATAGTTTCATATTTTTAAATTAAGGCAATTTCACCATTTATCATCATTTTCATAAGACTATTGAGAAACCCAAAAAAACCTTAAATTTAAAGGAAGGAATTTTTTTATTTTTTTTATATCATTGAATTTTCAATTTATTAATATTTATCTAATTACAGCGTTATAAGGAAAATCTCATTAAAAGATTTAAATAGGAGTATGGGTGGCAAGATAATGGTAGAAAATACACAACCTACCTATATTTTTAAAATATGTTTATTAGGTGGGGCTGCTGTTGGAAAAACATGCATAGCAAGGAGGTTATGCTTCAATACATTTGATTCTAATACAAAATTAACGATAGGGATCGATTTTTATACATTTGATTTACCTATAGAACTTGAAGGCAACCAAGAGGATGGATTTGTGAGGTTATCAATTTGGGATTTTGGAGGCCAACAGCAATTTAAACGATTGTTTCCCTATTATATTAATGGAGTAAATGGGATTTTTATGGTTTTTGAATTAATTAACCTTCAGAGTTTACTGGATCTAGATTATTGGTTTAAACATTTAGCCCAAAAAAACATTTTAGCTGTTCCAAAAATTTTCTTGGGAACAAAACACGATCTTGTTGAGGAGACGAATTCAAAAGAAAAAGTAAATGATCTCATAATAGATCAATTTTTAAAGAGACATAATGAGACAGAATACTTAAAGACTTCTTCAAAGGAGAATTTTAATATTCTTCAGAGTTTTAAAGAACTTGTAATAAAAGTTCTCAATTACAATAGCCTTCCTTATAAGAAACTCAAATAGAATTTTTTTTCAATGGGATTTAATATTCTCAATTGCTTAATTTTAAATATATATTTGACATAATTGTGTATTGAAATCTTATTAATTTAAAATTGAGTAAATAGTATAAATGTGTTTATTGTATGAACGAGTCAAAATTATTTACCGATTCAAAAAGGTTGAATATTGCGATAATCTCACTAATATTCCTTGACTTAATCATTTTAATTATGGGATTAGTTTATGTTATAACAGGAGCCTTCCAATCTTATCACGTAGATTATTTAGGAATTACAGAATCACAAGTAAGGAATTTTAATTCGAGATTAATGATTTTAATAAGTTTTTTTATAAGGATGGTGGGATTTGGCTTTGTAAGTGTATCTATCGGAGGACTCATTATAATTTTTGCTAGTTTTAAGAAACGAGAAAAATGGTCATGGATATTGTACTTGTTCCAACATCTTCTTATAGCTATACCCCTTATTTGGATTACTCTCGTTATTGGGGGATTATCTTTGATTCTGGTAATTATTGGTTGGATTCTCCTGATAGTAGGTATGATTCTTTCCTATAAAGAATTCTTTAAATGAATATTTAATTATTTAAATTATTTTTTTTCTCATTTATCATTTCTTAGCATAGGATTATTTATAAGAGCTAATTTTCTTAATAATCTAAAAAAAATGAAAGTGGGTTATATGACGGATTATGAGAAAATGAAAAAAGCATATCAAGCCTCCTCCAAAATTATGGAAAAGAGAATGGAAAAAGAAAGGCCCAAAGATTTAGAACTTTTAAAGAAAGTTAAAGAGTCTTCAATTATAATTGTTGCCGGGTCTTATGATAAAATTGAATTAGTCTTAGACCTTATAACAGTTCCTTATGTGTTAATACACGCATATGAGCTAGATAAAATTGAATTGAATCCCGATCAAATGCTTATTGTAAATTGCCCGGGAAGTGATATTTCCTCACAGACTTTAACAAAAATTAAAACCTACGTGGAAAACGGAGGTTTTTTGTTTACTACAGACTGGGCGTTATTACATGTTCTAGAAAAAATTTTCCCTGAATATGTTAAATACAATCAACGACCAACCGCCGATGATTGCGTACGTGTAGAAGTTGTGAGCAAGGATAATAAATTTCTCAAGGGATTATTTGAGGGCGATTCTGATCCTATTTGGTGGCTTGAATCAAGTAGCTATCCAATAACAATACTTGATAAAAAAAAGGTTAAGATTTTAGTGAGAAGTAAAGAGATGGAGAATAAATACGGGGAGGCACCAATTGTAATATTATTCTATTACGGAGAGGGAATTGTATTACATATGACAAGCCATTACTACTTACAGCGCGCCGAACTTCGAACTAAAAGGCATCAAAAAAGCGCTAAAGACTACGTTATGTCAGAAATGGCTTTTTCTCCTAAAGAAGCAGAAGATTTAGAAGCCGATTTGAAAGATGTAACTTTAGGGGAAGCGGAATCAGCCTATTCTACCACCCAATTTATTAGCAATGTTATAGTGGAACAACAGAAAAAAGTGAAAATACGAAAAAAGAAGAAAAAAGAGCAAAAAGATAAGGATAGCAAATAAGAAATTTTTTTTTAAAAACCAATTTTTACTTTTATTGATTCATTAAAAATTTGAAGAGAATGAGATTTAAAAAATAAACTAAAAATTTAAAATATACAGCATATTACATTTTTCTATTATTAAATTCAATGGAGATATTGAAATTCGTTAGGATTTCATAATCATAGTAGGGTTTTAATGGAAATAATCGACTATTTAGCGAATAAGCTGTCGGAAAAAATAAATATTAGTCCCCGGCATCGAGGGGCTTGATTAAATTAGCGATTAAAGATGAATTCGGCCCATTTAAACCTCTTAACCAATTAGATTATTTAGATTTCAAAAAAGTTTTTCTAAATTCATTTCAAAATCGACTTGTAAAGTTGGAGGTGAAGGATGTTAAGGGGATGGTTGATTTTTTAGTTTTAGAATTGACAACAAATCAATCTTTAATCACAATTGGAGGGATATAAGCATGAATGCGCGGTTGCTACGAAATTCGGTTCTTTTCGGTAATATTTTATTAAAATTTATTTTTAAATTAACTATAAAAAAATTTATGGTTTAAGTATGGATTTAACTCCGAATTTTTTGGTCATATTAACGTTGGAAGCTATTTATGTGATAGTGCAATTATTTGTAGCGATTTTTCTTCTCTTTCAAGTTAAAAAAACCAAGTTGAAAAATTTATGGTTTTTAATCGCCTTTTTCTTATTGAATTCGTTAGAAATTATTTTAATCATTGCGGGGGTTCCCTATATTATATTCTTGATGATGGATTTTTTATCTAACATATTTCTTTTGTTTTTTACGAAAACCACTTTTTATAGACAAAGAAAGAGCATTTTTCTCTATTTATTAGTAATTCTAATTATCTTAAAAGTGTTAGATTTTGCCTTAAAAATCTTTTATCCTCTTAGTATTCCTCAGATTTATAGTTTGAACCCTTCAGAAGTAATTTATTATTATTTTTATCTTATAATAATTTCCGCAGTAATTTTGGCCTCTTATCCATGGTTAGGATATTCATCATTAAGATATTATAAACGTATTTTCAAAGAACCCATCGCCCCATGGATTAAAACGCGCTATTTGATAGTAGGGATTTCTTCTTTGATAATTAGTCTGAATAGCATTTTTTATTTATTAATCCCTGTAAATAGTATGAATTTTGAAACTCCAACTGCTTTTTTACTCGGTGTCCTAATTTTAACTACGACCTTAATATTTTCCTTTGGAAATCTTGTCGCATGGACAATGCCTAAATGGCTCAAAAGATATTTGGCAAAAAATTACATTCCCTCACAAGAAGAAATGGAATATAGTGAAGAGGAACTGATGGAATTAATAAAAAAACAACTAAAAAAAGAATAATTGAAACCAATATTTGATATTTTAATGAGTTTTAGTCTTCTTTTATGCAATATAAAATATAAAAGGGCAAATCATATTTTTGAATATAGAAAGCCAATTTTATTTTAAAAGAAATAATAAAAAAAAAGATTTATTAAAACTTAAATTAATTTACTTTATTCTCTATCTGGTGCTTTTCTTCCAAGCCATTTCTCATAAAATGCATCTATATCGGGTAAAAAGTTAAATATCGTGGGATATCCGGGGGGCGCTGCCTCTACTTCTAATAAAGTTAAGCATCCCGGACAGATATATTCTCTAAGCTCCTCCCATTTGGGGTCAGAGCCCATATATTTCGGATATAACTCTCCTATGCTTTCCTCAGTATCTCTTACTCTTACCCTACATTTATGTTTCCAATTTTCACGATAATCCCCAAACTCGTATCCGCAATCACATTTAACGATTCTTTGATTATCCTTTGAGACTATATATAAGTGCTCGTGGAGTGGCAAAAGTATCGTCTCCTTCCAGGGAACTCGTCCTTGCAAAATCTCAAGAATGGTATCGAAGCGATTCGCGTCTTTTCTTCCACTTATTATGGGTTTCAACTCATCCCAGGGCAAATCTCCATCAATCATCCTTTCCAATGTTTTTTTATCATATTCAACCATTTATTTCACCTCCAACTGAAAATCTTCGGGAAGTTTCCAGAATTCGCGAAATTCCTTTCCCCAATATCCTTTAGAAAGTTTTAAACTCTCTGAATACATGAGCTTAACAGCTTCATATAATTTATCTTCTGTTATTTTTTTCTTCTCGTACTGCCAGTATTCTTCAAAAGTCATAGATTTTTCTAATCTTTCCTTTTTCATCTGCTTGCGTCGTTCTTCAGTAGCTTGTTCATCAATATTCCATTCTTCTTTATTATCATCGTAATTTGCAACTACACCATAGATATTATACACAAAATCCTTGGTATAAATCTCATCGTTCAGATCTTTTCTCACACTTTCTAACTTTCTTTCCAAAGGATCCCCATAACCGGGTCCTCCTGATAGAGCATAATGAACCATGTCATAATCGCTTAATGTTATAGGGAACGTAGAACAATTGGGTTTTCGAGTTATTTCTCCTTCTAATAAGCGTTCAAATTCTCCATTGCTGGGATCGGGATCGCCTAAAGGATATTCTTTTTGGTTTTTTATGATGTCTTGCATATTTGTATTTTTAGCATAAAGACGATATCCCGTAGGTTGGGGGTAGCCTCCATGCATCCCTCCTGTCCCATGAAAGCATAAACCATCTCGAGCTCCAAAGAATTCTACTCCTCTTGAGAATGCAACCATCGCAATTCCAGCGTAGTTTGCTCCTCCACGATATTTACCATGTCCTGCATTATTTGGCTTGACTTTTCTCGCTAAGTAGGGGATTCCTCCTTGAAATAGTTCCCAGGTTTCTACATCTCCAAGATCGGATTCCGGATTCCACATAGCATATCCCCAATTAAGTCCATCCCTTACCGCACTTGCTCCTAACCCTTGACCACTTATCTCAAAGGTAGATAAGGACCATCTTTGGCCTTCAAGAGGTCCAGAAGAGTAAATTCCACCTCCTTGAATTGCATCTCCAGTAAAACCATAACCGGGAACAACTTCTTCTCGATACCCGCGGGAAAATAATCCATAAGATAGACATTTCATCATTCCAGTATAAGCGGGAATTAAATTACCCCACGGAGCCTGATAAGAGAGATAGGGATCTCCAGGATTCGCCCATGTTCCGGGGGGATATTCTTTCTCTACAGCAAAATATGCCCCATCATTGACTTTATCACCATAAATTAAAATCTGAGTTAATAGAACCCATTGTCCTCCTTCCATAGCGCCTTTTTCACAATTCATGCAGTTAGGTCCAGAGCCACTTGCTCCCTCAAAAGAAAGAGAGAATCCACCATCCTCTTTAACTATTATTTCTATTGGTTGGTTAGAAATTTTATCAATTTTAGCTATAGGCTGCCAAGCCTCATTCTTCATAGCTACATCCATAAAGGATGCTGCTCTATACCTTCCCGGAATTAGCCGTTCTTTTACCCGTTCGATGAGGATTCTTCTCCCTTCCTCAATCGCTTCTCTTATAAATCGTTTATAAAAATCGATACCTTCGCGTCGAATAAAGTCATGAACTGCGTCTCGAATCATTAAATTACCAGCTAATCGGCATTTCTCATCTAACTCCCAATACATTGGAGTTCTTACGGATCTTCGGGCATTAATTAAATGATCCTTCCAAAGTTTATCATTTGAACCGATTTTACGACATGTATAATAAACTCCATCATCAAATCGCTGAACGGCAGAAATTAAGTCATGTCCAGGTGTTATACCTCCACAATCAATCTGGTGGGTCACGCCTCCCGCCCAACCAATCAATTCATCTTCCCAATATATTGGAATAATAGTTTGAACGTCCGTAGTGTGTACATTCCCACATTCAGGATCATTGTTTAAGAAAATAACTCCCGGTTCAAGTCCTACTTCCTCTTCATAGTTCTCTCGTATCATGAATTTTATAGCTTCACTCATAGTATGGATATGAACTAAAATTCCTGTCGATACAACTATTGAATCTCCTTCAGGGGTGTATAATCCAAAACAGAGCTCTCCAATTTCCTTAACTATTGGTGAAGCGGCTACATGTAAAGCAGTTTCTCTTGCAGATACTATAGCTCCTCTTAAACTAGCATAGCACCTTTCATAATTAAATGGATCTTGTTCCTTTAAGCTAAGTTTATCTAATCCATAATATTTATTTGTTTTATTAAAGAGCCTCTCACTTTCTTCTAACATTTCTAGTAAACTTTTTCCATTCCATCCTATTGGCTTTTTAGACATTGCTCACACCTCCATATGGAAAATTCTGTGTTTATCAAGTTTAACCCGATATCCGGGTGGAACCACAAGTGTTGTTGCTGGAGCCTCAATAACCGCTGGTCCATCTATAATGTTTCCTGCATTTATTAGACCCATTTCCCAAAGCTTAGCTTCATGCCATCTCTTCCCCCAGAATAGATCTCTATTCCCTTTGAAAGCGTCATCATTTGGTCTCTCTCCGCTTAATACTTGTTCTGGAAGTTTAGGTTTTGGCACTGGTACAATCCCCGTTCCTATCGCTTTAGTGATATGATAACCAAGTTCTGGACTCTTTGTACCTCTTTTAAAAATTTGTTCAAAAAGATCATCATATCTTTTCTCGATTTCTATTAAATCTTTGGAGACAAAACGATCTAAGTGATCAGAATATTCACTAACTAGTTCTTCAACAGAAGATTGTATCTCTAAATCGTCAAACATACCAAAATATTGCATTCGGAGTGAAGGTCTAAATTCTATTTCTTTCGGATCTCTTCCTTCTTTTTCAAATTCCTTGGTAATATCTGTTTTTATATCTCTCCATGTAGAGCTTAACATAGATGCTACAAAACCGTCCATACCTCCATGTGGAGGTAGAACTAAATCAACTGACTTTTCATGCCTATATGAATAATCAGCACATGCACATCCAAATGCAGAAAATGCGGGTGCCCATTCGGGTATTAAAATACTTTGAAAATTTAATTCTCTGGCGTATCCAGCCACATGAAGCGGACCGCCTCCGCCAAAGGAAATTAAAGTATAATTTTCTGGTCTAAATCCAAGACCTTGAATCATTCCGTTAAGATGGTTTTTCATATTAATCTCAATTAAATCTAAAGCACCTCTAGCAGTACTATAAGGATCTGCTTTTAAGGGCTCTGCTAATTGTTCTTCAATATATTTCAAAGCTCGATTTTTATTTAGTTTGATCTTACCTCCAAGAAAATAATCCGGATTGAGGTATCCCAGAATTACACTACAATCTGTCATAGTAACAGTTTCTACACCTGATTGTTCATTGCATACCCCAATTTTATAACCCGCACTTTCTGGACCAAATTCCAATCGGTCAGAAATTTCATTATACCTAACATACATTCCCGTACCAGC
The DNA here is from genome assembly GCA_004524515.1 of Promethearchaeota archaeon. The sequence continues at coordinate 3,540 of SDNV01000066.1, read as the reverse complement.
ACCTATTGAATCTAACGCAATCATCGGAATATTTAAGATAAATCGTCCGAGGGAACTTTCCCATTTTGCAGGAACGTATCTTTCCATTACAAGCCCAACATCAAAGCTGGTGCCACCTACATCAGAGGATACTAAATTTTTAATTCCATATTTTTCAGCTATAAATTGAGTCCCTATCATTCCTCCAATCGGACCTGAAACCATGGTTGGGATAAGAGTTTTATGGTATGGGGAGATCGTCCCTCCATAAGTAGTTAAAATTCTAAGGGGAGCAGGTACTCCTTTTTCTTTTAATCGTTCAGAAATAGCGATTAATTGTTTTCTTGAAGGTTCTGCTGCATATTGTTCAATTACTAAAGCATTAAGTCGTGGTGTTTCACCCCTTACGGGATTGTGATCACTTGATAAAATGATTGGAACTTCTTTTCCCTTTTCCTCCATAATTTCTTTCGCAATTCTTTCTACTTGCATCTCATGAAGCGAGTTCATATAGGAACAAAGTAAACATACGCATATGCTTTCTACTCCCATATCGAGTAATTGTTCCACGGCTTTCCTTGCATCATCTTTATAAAGGGGAATCAATTCCTCTCCCCAGAAGTTAATTCTTCCTCTGACTCCCTTAATTTGCTTTCTTGGTATAAGTGGCTCAGGATGCTCATGTTCCCTAGCATGTAATCGTCCTCCATAATCTAACCAAATCCAACATTGAAGTGCTCTGCCCAATCGAAGAAGATCTTCAAATCCGGCATTTATTATAATGCCTATTTTACTATTTCCCTCACGTTCTAAAAGTCGATTTAACATAGCAGTCCCCGAATATACTAATGCTTCAACAGATTTGCCTGATTCATCTAAATTAGTGTTTCTATACTTTAATGAATCTTCAATCGAATTTAATATTCCTTCAGATTCATTTTCTGGTGTAGTTTGAGCTTTTCCCACTGAAAAAATACCTGATTCGTCTATTATGAAACTATCTGTCATCGTTCCACCGGTATCTAATGCGATAGCCTTAGGAGAAAATTTTTTATTAAAATTATTTGTTGTAGTCATTTTATTTAACCTTCCTTTCTTAATTGATTACTTTTTATCATTTATAGCATCTTTTTGTATTTGTTTTTACAAATTTAATTCGAATTTTTAATAAAATTATATAATAATTCTATATTTCTTTTAGACTAATAAACCTTTATACATATAAAAATAACTTAAACTAACAATTAGTAGATTATATTTCCTTGTACTCATTTAATTTTACCTTTCAATTTTTGAAAATTGAGGTTCGATTGCTGTTTTATTTCATAATAAATGGATTGAATTTGAATTAATGAGACATTATGAATAGTTTTAAATAAATCAAAATATAATTTTATAGTTATATAATGGAACTTGACAAGAGAGATGACTTTGTCATCTATGGTGGAAGACAATTTTTCGTAGAAGAGGGAGTTCTTAATTTATGTCTCAAGGGAATTGAAGAAATCACGGAATTAAAAAGACTTGAAAAAATTAAAAATCTGAAAACGTTGGATTTATCCCAAAACGAAATATTTGACATTAGAGGACTGGATAATTTAGCCGCCTTAGAATATTTAGATTTATCACATAATTTTATAGTTCAAATTGAGGGATTGGACAAATTAATAAATTTAAAATACTTAGACCTTCATTCCAATAAAATTTTGGAAATTGAAAGGCTCGAAAATCTTAGAAATCTGGAAACCTTAAACTTATGTTATAATGAAATAATTGAGTTAAAAGGGTTTGAAAATCTTAGCAATTTAAAGCAATTAATTCTTTCGGGAAATCAATTGAGAGATCTTAAAGGAATAGAAAACTTATATAATTTATCAGAACTGCATTTGCATGATTGTCCTTTCTCTGAAGTTCCTAAATTAGATTTTCTTAAAAACTTAAAGGTATTGGGTCTCAATAGAACGAGACTATCAAATATAAATTCTCTTAAATACGCTAGAGATTATACATTAATGATTAAAGAAACCCCTATCACAAAAGATATTATTGAAATATATGGAGGCATTATCGGAGATAACGGAACAGTCCTTAATTTATCTGAAGTCTTAAAAAATTGTGGATTATAGGTATTAAGTTTTTTTGATTTTTTCTCACTTATTTTCGGTCTTTAAATTTTATTGTTTTAATTAAGTTTATTAATTTTTTTTTTTTCTAGGGGAGTTGTATAAAAAAAATCAAGGTTAGATATTTAGAGTATTTAACTAAAAAGAATTAGACATCATTTTAGTGATATAAAATGGAAATTTGAACCTCAAAATTCCCAGAAAAAGAGAGTATTAGAATAATATGTCGGGAGATAACATATTAGATCCTATAAAGCCACGCTATATCATCAAAATCTGTATTTTAGGTCAAGGAGGTGTTGGAAAAACCTGCCTTGCTAAGAGATTATGTTTTGATACCTTTGATACTCATACGAAACTCACAATTGGAGTGGATTTTTACTCTTATGACTTACCAATTATTATAGATAGTACCGAAGAATTCATAAGATTATCAATTTGGGATTTTGGGGGACAAGAACAATTTCGAAAATTTTTTCTTTATTATTTGAGCGGTGCAAATGGAATTTTTTTAGTTTTTAGTTTAATTAATATTCAAACCCTTATTAGGTTAGATTGGTGGTATGAAAAACTCAAGGAATATGGTCATCAAGAAACGCCGAGAATTATTATTGGTACTAAACAAGATCTTTTAGATAATTTAAATGCTGCTAATCAAGTAGATGATTTAATTATTGATCGTTTCCTTATGAGACATAAAGAAAAAGATTTCATCAAGACTTCTTCAAAGACCAATTATAATATAGAGATATGTTTTAAAAAACTTGTTAGAAAGGTACTAGATTATTATAATTTCCGTTATGATGAAATTAAATAGGTATATTAAATCATCTTAGATCATATATGATTTTTAATTGGATTAGTATAAAGTTCTATCACATTCTCCGTTACAAATCCTTTTAATTAGATTTTTTAATTTTAAATTAGAAATATTGATAAATAATTAAGACCATAATTTTAGACAGGTAATGCGAATTTAATTAGTTAAAGATAAGCATTAATCAGAAATTTTTATTTAGGTTTTTAGAATTGGAACAAAATTACTGTATTTTCACACTCAAGGGATTTGAGGCACGGATTAACTCATTAGCCGTATCACCTAACGGTAAATATATAGTTATTGGTTTATCTGATAATACTCTACGAATTTGGCAAGTTGGAACGGGAAAAAATATTAAAAAACTCGAAGGGCATAGCGATGAAGTGAATAACGTGGCAATCACTCCCGATGGAAATTATATTCTGAGTGGTTCAAAAGATCATACCATAAAAATATGGGATTCCTTGACAGGATTACCGTTGAGGACTTTAGAAGGTCATACTAAAAAGGTAGTTTCCTTATCAATTTCTCCTGATGGTAAATTATTAGTTAGTGCCGCAAGAGACCAAACTGTGAAATTATGGCAAATAAACCCAGGAAAGCTTATGAAAACGTTTG
>SDNV01000065.1 GCA_004524515.1 Promethearchaeota archaeon | reverse complement strand
TCCTTTATATTTTTATATCGGGATTGTTTGTCCAGATCGCATCAAACAATTTTCACGATATAATCGTCATGTATTCATGACATTTTCATAAAATTCTTGAATAGTAAATATAAAAGCTATCTTATATATTTTACGGTTGTTTTTAAATAAATTGGATTCAAATTTTAATTGATTAAAGGATTATTTAATTAAATTAAGATATAATTATATAAAAAATAAAATCTAAAATTAATTACCCTTTCAATCAAAAATTAGAATTTTTTAAGGAAAATTAAATAGTTTTTAATTCCTATAATATTAACCGGAAGAATTTAAAAAATATTAAATAATTTGCTTAATTAATTTTATCAGATTATTAAACAGTCACTATTTTTCATAAATAGACTTTAGATATTATTGGTTTATATGCTATGTTAAGAAGGTGTGGGGTTATTAGCTAAAATTCTGTTTTAAATATGAATCATATCTAATTTTTATTTATTTTATTTGGAATGAAAGACCTTAAAAATATGATTATTAGACAATAACATTATTTTAACAATTATAATTAAAGAAAAGGAGGGGAATACTTATTGAAAAATAATTTAAACAAAAACCTTATTAAAAAAAATAAAATAAAGTCATTAAGTCTCTCAAAAAAGAGAAATGTTAACTATAAACAAAATGTAAAGAAGTTTGATAATAATAAATACGTATTTAGAAATCAAGAAGATTTTGATGAGTTTTTAAAAACATTAAATCGAAAGACCAAACGAAATATAGATAAAATCTTAGTATTAGGGGGAAATTTTTTAAAAGATTTTGAAAATTTCCTTAGAATTTTTCCCAAATCCCTGTTTTTTATAACAAATATATCTAAACCTGATTTAAGTTTAATGGAGGGGACCTATAAAAAACATCCTAATTTTAAAACTTATGTTCTTGATGCATTTGATGGGGCATCTCTTTTAGAGTTTTTATTAAGACATGGTAAATTTGATCTCATTATTGCTAGTAGGTTAGAAATCTATTCTCCTACGAAGAAGAAATTACTCCATTTTTTTCGTTTTATTTATCACCATTTTTTAAAAAAAGATGGAATTTTTTGTATGATATTTAACGATAAAGAATTGTTTCTAAACAGTAAAGAAATATTGAAAAAAAAGAACCCGCAAATGACCCATATTATCAATCCTAAAGGTGAAGAGAATTCTATTCATATTCTCTTTTATATTAAAGAAATTGATTTACAAACTCAGAGAGAATAAGAATGCCTGGAATTTTTGCAATTTTTAAGAAGAGAGAATTAAAGGATTTAAGTGATGATCACATTGAAGAGTATGCTATGAATTTAAAGCATAGGGGTCCAAAAAATACCTTTAAATTGGATAAATTTCCTATTAAAATGTTCTTTCATCATAATGAGACTGAAGATGAAAATCAGCTAAAAAATTATTTTTGTAATGATTATGATAATACGTTTATCGCCATAGATGGTCATATTTACAATTTAGATGATATTAATCATACTATTCTTAGATCTCACTATTTTCCAAGAAGCGATATAATAACTCTAGAAAGTTTGATCGCAGGATATAAAAAGATAAAATATGATATTTTTAGTAATTTAATTGGAACATATAGTGGTATACTATATGATGGCAGTGAAGTTATTGGATTTAAGGATCCAATTGGAGCGAAACCATTATATTTTTGCAATACTAATGAATTATTTGCTCTATCTTCTGAATTAAAAGCATTAATTCCACTCAAAGAAGTTATCAAACCTATTCCTCCTGGTTCTATAGCTACATCATCAGGTGTTCTTAAAAAATTTTATTTTTATCCCAATTTTATAAAAAATTATTCCACTTCTAGAAGAAAGAGAAGAAAAATCGCGCTAAAACTAAATGCTTTAGTGAAAATTGCAGTAGCGGATAATATTCATAAAGGAGAGGATATTGGGACATTATTAAGCGGAGGAATTGATTCGACAATAATTACTTATATTGCAAAGGATTTAATTAAAAAATTACAGGTATATACTGTAGGAATAGAAGATTCTGCTGATTTATTTTATGCCAAAAAATTTGCTGAAAAATATAATTTAGAGCATACTATTGTAAAAATAACATTAGAAGATATGTTAGAAATATTACCTAAGGTTATTTATGCTCTTGAAACATATGATGCGGCATTGATTCGTAGTTCAGTACCTTTGTTTATAATTTCTCAGAAAATAAAAAGTGAAGGCGATGTTGAAGTTATTCTTACTGGAGAAGGTGGAGATGAACTTTTTGGGGGATATGATTATCTTAAAAATTTTAAATCTCCGGTCAGATTTAATAATGAATTAGTCAATCTTTTAGAAGATGAATATAAAACTGGTTTACAAAGAGTAGATCGTATTCCTTATTTTTTCTCTATTGAAGCAAGAGCACCTTTATTTGACCGTAGATTGGTTGAATTTTCTTTTAAAATTCCACCTGAGCTAAAAATATTTAGTAAACCCGGGGTTAATGGGTTCGCAGAAAAATGGATCCTAAGGAAAGCCTTTGAAAAAGAAATTTCTGAACAATTTATCTGGAGGAAGAAGCAAAAATTTTCTGAAGGAGCAGGGTCCCAATTTTTATTGCGAGATTATATTGAAAAAGAGATTTCTGATGAAGAATTTAATTTTGAGAAAAAACAGTTGCCCTTCCTAAAATTACGCTCCAAAGAGGAATTATATTACTGGAAAATTTTTAATTCACATTATAAATTAACTCAAGAATCATTAGCAGAGATCGGAATTACAGCAAATTATGAATTATAATTATTAAATTAAATCATTATTTTAGGAGATATAGAAATATTGACTTACAACAGTAAAAAAGTAAATATTACTGAACAAAATTTTAAGTTTCATTGTGTTAGATGCGGAGAGTGTTGCCGAGTAGGTTATAGGGTATACATTCAAAAAGAAGACATAAAAAATTGGATTGAAACGGACCAAGCTGAAATTATAGACTATCTTAAAATTGATTTAAAATCTATATCTTTAAAAGAATTCAATAGACATCAGGAAGAGGAAAGTTCTGCTATTAAAGAAATCAGAAAAAATTGTATAAATAAAGCATATGATGAAAAATTTAATGAGCTGATAAATTTTATTCAAAGAAATCATTTTTACCGGGGGAAAGAATATACCCTGTTGAGATATTATACTTTTTTACCGAATATGAGACATAATCCAATTTTAACTCCAAAAACTTTTGAAATTGTGTTGGAAGGGCTTAATAAAGGGTTAGATTATATAATAAACCTTGATTCAAAAGGATTCTGCCCATTTTTAAAGTTAAATTTGTGTTCAATTCATCATTTCAAACCACTAGCTTGTAAAAGATTTCCATACAAAAAGAACGGAACTTTAAGAGATGGAGAGTATTTTTTATCCATTTGTAAAGGAATTGTTATTTAAATAATTAAAGATCATTCTTTTTTATATTTTTTAACCGTCTGTTTTTAAATCTAAATTTATTTCTTTTAGGTCTATATATAACAGAACTATAAGGTGGGAAGATTCTGTCTATGCCTCCAATTGTGGAGAGATTCCTCATAGAATTTTTCATTATTGTAAATAATTCATAAATGATCATTCTTCTTTTAACATCTCCTCCCTCATTTATTTTTACTAGTCTAAAAAGGGAAATTAAACCAATTAAAAAAGCAAAAATAAAATAGAAATCAAAACCTTGTAAATTTAGCGTCTGAAGTGATAAATTCCCATTAGGTGCTGTGAATTTAAGTGTCCAAGTAAGTTCTGAGGATTCAAAATAATCCGCAAAGATCCCTCCTATAATCGGTGCGATGCCTAAAGATAAAGATGAAACTACAGTCGTTACAGCAAGATAAGAATTACCTCTTCCTTTAGGAGCTAATTTTAAGCTAATATTTTGGGTTGCGAGAATTATTCCTGCCATAGATATCCCCATGAATATGTGAATAATAATCAATAAAGGGATTATAATAATATAAAAACTAGGCAAATCAATGAATGTCCAAGTGAAAATACATAGAATTAATAAAGGACAACATACATTAAGCACAGATTTATTACTAAACTTATCAATAAGACGCCCCCATATTCTTAAAAAAAGGACGGTTGTAATTTGACTAATAATAGTGAAGAGAATAATTAACGTTATACTAAATTGTAATTTTTTTATCATATAGACAGTAAAAAAAGGGGCTGCTAAATTTATGGCAAAACTCCAAACTCCTAAAAATAGAAGTATGTTTCGATAATTTTTATCTTTAAAAGGTTCAATTATCATTTTAGAAAATTTCATTCTAAATTCTGGTCCAATCATTCTTGGCTCTGAGACTCTTGATATGAAATATATGCTTACCATACCGAAAATAAATGCTATGATAAAAAGAATTGAATATCCAAATATCTGAGATTTTAAATTAGAAGGGGCCCAATAATCTATAAAAATGGCAGCTAATAGGCTTGTGAGTAAAGCAACTATGGTTGATAACATTAAACGTTTTGAATAAAAAGCACCTAATTGATTTAGAGGAATAGTATCATGCATCCAAGATGCCCATGCTGTATGTCCAATAGATGCGAAAACTGACTGCGCTATTAGAAAAATGATTAAGAAAATTAATCCAAATTCAATTGAATAAATAAAAGGGATTAAAGCCATCGAAAAAATACAAATTCTATATAAAGTTAATGAGATTACGGTTATAACTCGTCTTTTACGAATTCTTTCAACTAATTGAATCGACGGTATTTGGATAATTTGTACTAATGGTGGTATAGCAGCTATAAGACCAATTGTAAAATTGTTTGCCCCTAATAAAAGTGCAAAGGCAACTAAAAATGGTCCTGTGCTTAATATGACCATAACCTTAGAAGTATAACCATCAATCGTAATTTTTTTAAGGTTTCTCTGAATCTCTCCATCTGAAAAAGAATTAACTGCAGAAATCATTACTCTTTATTACTAATTTTAGATGAGTTTATCATTATTTAATTTTATAAATAAATTATTTGATAAAAATTTAACATTTTTATAGAATAATCGCTGTAAGCTTAAACATGGTAAATAATAAGAAAAATAAAATTTTTCAAAATTATAGAAAAACAATCTCCTCGTATTCTTCTTCTTCAAAAGTATTCTGAATTGTAATCTGAAGTTCATGAATCAAGCGATTTAATTTTAAAATTGCTTTTTTGACCATTTCTTCATTTTTTACTCCTGTACACACTATTTTACCAGTTGAAAAAATTAAAAATACTGCTTTAGGATCCTTCATATGATAGATTAAACCGGGGAATACTTCTGGTTCGTACATTGCATATTCCATCAGTAGGACCGCCTTATTCAAATCTATAGGAATATGCAAATCCCCACTTGCCACAAAATTTTGAATTTTGATATTTGGCTCAGGTAATTTTAATCCAAAGCCCTTAAGAATTTTCATTAATTTACTTACTGCTTTATCTATTAATTTTACATTTTTGAGTCCAGTTACGACCATACTACCTGTTGAAAAGATCAAAAAGGATGCTCTAGGTGAATCTAATCTAAATACTAAGCCTGGAAATTTCTCTGGATTATATTCTGTTTCAGGTACTTTACGCGCTATATTTACTAGATCTAGTTTTTCTGAAAGATCTAAATAGACTGTAGCTACAACATTATTTATTTTATATTCTACTTTTAATTCGGATTCGGACATATTTATTCATACAAAATTTTAATATCTTTTTCAATTCTATTTTGGTTATTTATGCTATTTAGAAGATCATTTGACCTATTTATATTCAAAATCTCAGCCCATTTATTAATAAATCCAATATTTTCTTTTACTTTTTTCTCTTTTTCAATTAATTCGCTATAATGTTCTTTAGCATCTTGAATATTATGTCTCATATAATTATATGATTTTGAATTACTTTTATGAATCTTAATGAATCGTTTGGCTCGTTTTTTAGCTTCTTCTTCTTGCTGACTTAACCCATCGATTGCTTTAAAATTATGCCAAATATCTTTATTGATTGGAGGGACTATAAGCATTGGAAAAACATGTTTAAAGTCATGAAATACGTTATCCCTTAAGTATCTCCCCACAGTTTTTTCATATCCTTGAGTCGATACCAAAATAATAAGTGTTTTTGTTTCAGTTTTCATTTTTTGATTTTGTTTATTTAAAAGTTGGGAATATTTTCCAATTTCTTGAGTTAATTTAAGAACTTCCATGAGTCGCATTGGTTTTAATTTCTTATGATTATAGACAAAAACAATCCATTTACTAGCCTCTTTAGAATTATCCGTCAATTCTTCTTCTGTTTCTATTTCTACTTCATTTTCTAATAATACTAAATCGAAAATTCTTTGAACTAATTCCTTAGGTAGTGCAAAATCATAATATTTGTACACTTTAATTAGATTAGGACTACTTTTTATGAAGTTATTTTCAATTTTATTTAAGTAGGTTCCATATATTTTTAGCCAAAACTCCAAAGTTCTGTCAAGATTAAATATTGAAAAAGGATAGTTTTTTAAATCATCCTTATAATTTAATTCTTCATAAATATCTGGTAGAATTTGATTTAGAATATTTCTTTCTATGGCTAATATTTTTTTATTATATTTTAATTTCGCTAATCCATTTATTATTATCCTTTTTAATGGATTGAGACTCCGGTTTTGAGTTTCATTAATAATTAAATCATATAAATGATTCTCTATTGAATCCCGATCTTTTTTTGATTTTAATACTTTTTTAATTGAGTTTATGTCAAATACTAAAAGAGTTAATATTATTCTCTCTTTAGAATTGTCAGTTGAGCTTCGAATAATAAATATGTAATTTTTTAGGGCTGTTCCTATCAATAAAAAAGAATCTTTTAACATTTGAGATTTTTTGGAAATTGAATTTTGAGATTTAAGTGTTTTTTTGATAATATTAAACATGCTTTCCACCGAGAGTTTTTCTTCAAAAACTTTTATCCGCAATTTTCGCACCTTAATTTTTTTTCGTGAAGAATAATTTTATTTATCTCCCTAGTATATAACTTGAAATTTTTAGTTAAATACATCTTCCTGAAAAATCTTCGAATTTGGCGTTTGGCAATTGGTCTGAGATCCTTCTTTTCATATTTTATGATCTTATCGGTCGGGATTGATTTTTTTTTTAAATTGAAATGATTTTTTTTCCCTTGTTTTTTAGCTTGATATTTCAAGTGATTTCGATATATTTTTCCGCGATAATGATATCTCTTACAAATTGTACAATAATACTTTTTAATTTTAACCACCATTTTTCTTCAAAAAATATCCCCTAAGTTGCAAATTATTTTCAGAAAATCACGATGAGATGATTATAATTATTATCAGGGATTTGATAAAATCTACAAGAAAAATTGAGATTAATTAATATCAAATAAATTTTTTATCTATATTGATAAAATAATTTTTATTATTTAACATTTTTCAAAACCGAAATAGAATTTCTAATATTTATGGTTTTAATTCATTACTTTTATCCAATCATCTGGATTCATGAAATTCTTATTTTATTCCTACTATAGGAGTTCTATTTATTCTCTTTATCTTTCCAATTTTCCATTTTTTTCAAATTTTTAAACTCTGAGCCTTTAGGATGCTCAATGGTTTTTTTAAATATGTATTTTTCTTTTAATTCATTATTAATTGATTTTATTTTACCACATAGGTTACATTTAAGTATTGTAGTATCATTTTCTCTATGCGGAAGGAGCATTCCACCACATTTTTCACAAAATTCTACCATTTTCAAACACCTCTAATATTAATTGAAAAAATTAATTTTATTTAAGCATCAATTTGTACTTTTTAAAATTCAATCTAATTTCTTCGTAAAAATCTGCTGGGTGACTAAATAAAATAAACCACTTTTTCTTGAAATATTTAGGAAGATTCATTATTCCATGCGTGGTACTCACTTCCATGTCAGGAAATTTATCCCCAATCAACGGAAAACCACTATTTTTTTCTAACTCACTCATTTCTTATTAACCTCTTCAAAATTCATTATTATACTTCATAAATGATTTGCTTAAAATTATCAAAATACTTATTTAACAGTTATTTATTTTTTTAAGGAATATTGGATAAGCATTTAAAATATAAATAGAAAGATAAAAGATAAAGAATATTAGGAAAATCATGCTGATTCTAACATATATAGCAGTGAATCTCCGGGTATATAAAATTTATCTTTCTCTTTAATTACAACGGAATGAAAATAATCAGCCAATCCCAGAAATCCCCTTATTACTGATTCATCTTGCTCAAATTTGAAGATTAATTTTCCTACAGCACTTTTTGTACTAAAATTCACCTTATCATACACTCTCTCATCAATCAAGGGGATTTTTAATTCGCTTATTATTTCATATACTCTTTTAATAAATAATTCATTTTTTCCCATTCTGACACCTCTAAAACAGTTTTTTAACAATTTTCATAATTCAATTAAACAATTACAATAAAATGTTTCGATTTTTATTTTAAAATTTAAATATCACAAAATTTCAAGCTAATTAATCTGGAATTAGTTCTCAGAATTATAGTAAATCGAATATTTTTTCGATTCTTTTACATCAATGTATAATTATTAGCTTAAAAATTAAAAATAAATCGATACAAAAAACTATCAAATCATTTTTAGTTCTAATATTATAATATAATTCATGATTTTTAATTATTACTAAAAAACAACACAGATTTTACTCGAATTTATCACAGTATTCCATTTTTTCTAAATTTATTTTTATTTTTTCATATAAATAACATTCCATTGTTATGCAATTCACTGACAATCCTAAATTTTAAAAATAAAGGGAATGGGTTGCTTATTCCATACATTGCCTACTATTCGTTTTAATTTTAAAATTTACTTCAAAATTAATAAAAATTTCTTTCTGAAATTTTAAGCTAATTAAAAGGGGAACATTGATATTTTGCTCTTAATTTTATCAATTAGATAGATCAATATTATAAGTTTAATATTGTTATTGGGTTAGAATTTAATGAATGTTAAAGAAACCATAAAAATAAGAAGAAGCTACCGAGCTCTTGATCCCGTTCAAATAACTAAAGAGTTAATCACAGATTTAGCTGAATCTGCGCAGATGGCGCCCTCTTGTAAAAATTCACAGCCTTGGCGATTCATTTTTGTATATGACAAGGATCAATTAAAAAAACTTTTTACTAGCCTTATACCGGGAAATCAGTGGATTCAGAGAGCCTCAATGATAATTGTGGTATTTAGTAATGTAAAATACGATTGTATTATTAAAGAACGCCTTTATTACTTATTTGACTCGGGAATTGCTACAGGATTTCTTTTATTAAGGGCTACCGAATTAGGTTTAGTAGCACATCCTATAGCAGGTTTTGAGGAAAATGTCGTAAAAACTATACTGGAGATTCCACATGATATGAGGATTATTTCTTTAATAATCGTAGGTAAAAAATCTAAAAAAGTTTATCCTGAGCTAACTGATCTAATGAAAAAGACAGAAGCAAGAAGACCTGGAAGATTTCCCTTAAAAAATTTTGCTTATACAAATAAATACAATCAATTTACATTAGATTAAACTTAATTTTTTTTAAGATTATCGTTTGGAAAATAAGGTTTTTGACATAATTAAGGCACTTAAGATTAAAGAAATTCAAATAAGTCCGAGTGAATTTAATGAGATTGGGGGCAAGAGTAAATTAAAAATAATAGAAAAAAAAGGCTAAATCCCCAAATATTAGATATTTTTATTTTATTTGTCCTTTTATTTATCCTCTTTCAAAAAGAAAAGTTATTTAAAAATTTTTAAGAAATTAGTGTTTTTTCAATACTAATTGCTCTTCACAGAAATCTTTCTCATGTTCTTTACATTTATTTCTACTATATTCAAGATCCAAATTGAGTTGTTGAGCAACCGCTTTAAAATAAGGAATTGCACTATTTATACAAAATTCTGCTGGATCTATACCAACCATTTTTGCCGATTCATAGATCGAACACTTATCCAGTCTAGCTACAACTTTGTTGGAGTCTTTCTGGGTAATCATAAAATTAATACCAACACTTTTTGGAATAGCTTTGATTAATTCATATGCCTCATTTGCATTTAAATTAACTTTATCGGTTTGTTTCTTTAAATTATTGCCTTGAATAGTTCCGATTTCTTTAAATGCGTCTGACAAGAGTTTCATTGCTTTTTCCTTTCCTAATTCTTGAGCGACTTTATTAACATAAGCTGCAAGAGCAATATAAACAGATCTTACTGATTTAAATAGCTGTTCTGCTTTATCCTCAACTAAACTAATGAATTCTCACCATTTATTGTTTTTAAAATACTATTATTTAATATATTTAAAATGAATTTTTGCTAGTTAAATATATATATCTTTCGATTTAGATATTAGGATTATCAATTTAGGTTTAGTATAAAAAAAATTAAGGTTATTTAGAAAAAAAAAAGAAAAATTAAGTTGAAATTTATTTTTGTGGAAATATTCTACCGTTTGGATCAACAACTTCATGTAAAATTCTTAAATCCTCTAATGTCGGAGGGGTTGTAATCTCAATAGCATCCGCAACTTCAATTTCAAATCCAGTTGCTTTTCTCACATCTGCTTCGGTAATACCTGGATGAGTTGCGATTAATCTCATAATCTTTGTCTTAGGATGGAAATCAAATAAACATAAATCAGTAATGACTCGTGAAGGTCCTGTCCCAGGTGATAATCCCGCTTCTTCTCGGCTACCAGGTCCGGTCAAATATCCTGGTGTAGTTATAAAATCAACTTTTTCAACAAATCTCCGAGGTCCATGGCGATCCATTATGATCAAGGTTTCCCATGCGAGAGATCCGAAGTCATTAGCTCCTCCTGAACCTGGAAATCTAACTTTTGGTTTTTCATAATTATCTCCTATCATAGTGGAGTTTAAATTTCCATATTTATCTATTTGTGCTCCTCCTAAATAAGCATAATCTATGAAACCTCTTCTCATATTATCCATAATGTCGATTAAAGTAGTAGTGCAAAGTGCTTTATGGATTGTTCTTGAATCTCCTACAGATATAGGAAGAGTTGGTAATTGAGGTGCAATCCCTCCTGCTTCGAAAAATATTATTAAGTTGGGAGCATGAGTTTGCTGAGCAAGCATGGCTGCTGCAAGTGGTAATCCTGTTCCGACTGCGACCGCTTTTCCATCCTGTAATTGTCTTGCGGCTACTACACACATTAATTCCCTTAGAGTATATTCATGTCCGCTCATTATTTATATCATCTCCTTAGGTGGTCTTAAAAATTCATCATCTCTTAACCGGTAGAGCCTTTGAGCCCCTAATTTCGTAATATAGTCATTAAAATTATCTAATGAATATACCCATTCATCCAACCATTTTTCTATTACGGACGGATCATCATTTCTTCCCGCCTCTAAATAATTTTCTGTAAATTCATGATCAAAATAATATTTATAAGGCATATTTCCAGGATGAGAACCCCAAGGTTGCTCGATCACAGCATCAACCATAAAGAAAGGTATTATAGTTCTTCCCGGATCAGATCGAATTTTTTCAGTATCAATTAATTCTTCACATGACACTATTATTCTTTTTGATGCTCTGGCTTGTAAATCATCTTTAACTACATGACCATCAATTTGACAATTTCCATACATATCTGCTCGATGAACATGAAGTATACAAATATCTGGATTAAGTGAAGGCAATAATAATACTTTCTCACCGGTAAAAGGACATTTAACCACTTTTCCAGGAGAATGCCTCATAGTATCAGTTCCAAGCATTACTTTTACAGGAATAAACGGAATTCCTTGAGCTCCAGCTCTTAAACGATATGACATTGCTCCATTAGTATAATCTGTTTTTTTCACTTGTCCGCTTTCAAATAACCTTCTTTGAACACCAGAAAGTCCTCTTAATTCAAATCCGACAACATAAGCAATGTCTACATTAGAGACACATCCTCCTGCCATAAGGACATCTATATCTTGAACGGCAGTATGTCCTGCGATAGATAAATTCCTTTTTTTTTGTCTAACTATTTCATAAATTGTTGCCATAGGGATACGAATATGCCCAAAACCTCCAATTGCCAGATAATCACCATCATTAACAAACTTTTTAACAGCTTCGTGCAAATTCATACGTTTATCTACCAAAGCTCGAGTTTTATTCACTCTTGTCCAATTTCTCACTTCTGTGGGAGTATTTTTACAGAAAATTTCACCCGTTCCTTCTTCTAAAATTTCAAATCCCATTTTTTACTCCTCTTTTAAAAATTTTTACTATGTTTTAATAATATTTTTTATATATTTTATCAATTTTGAAAATCGGATTTACTAAAACTAACATTATATTTTCAATTTGCATTGTAACAAACGGTCAACTGTATATTGTAGATTTCTAATAAAATTAAAAATTAAGAGGAGAGGGAGATATAAATGAAAAATTTAACCGAGGAGGAGATTGAAAAAGAATTAGAAAATGAAATTAAAATTGCAAAAATAATCTGTTTTTAGGAATTTCTCAACAAAGATCATCAAAAAGCTTAAAAAATTATTTTTAAGAAGCAATTTTAATGTGATTATAACAATGCTAAACTGACTGCCATTATAATCATTCCCAAAAAAATCCCTAAAATGGGAAGGTGTTGACTACCTAAAGATTGTGATGCAGGCAATAGCTCATCCAATGAGATATAAATCATAAATCCACCAACAATAGCTAACATTGCTCCTAATAAAAAATCATTAATAAAAGGATAAAGTATTAAACCAACAATTAGTGCACCAACAGGTTCACTTGCTCCAGACAAGAAGGACCAAGTAAATGCTTTTTTTCTACTTCCTGTTGAAGTATATACTGGAACAGCCACTGCGATCCCTTCAGGAATGTTGTGTAATGCGATAGCAAATGCGAGTATAAGTCCTAATTCAATACTTTGCAATGTGCCTATAAAGGTTGCCATCCCTTCAGGGAAATTATGAATGAAAATTCCCATTGTAACCAATAACGAAGTTTTTTTAGCTTTTGAATCTGAATTAATAAGTTCATTACTAGAACATGGTCCTTCAAATTCATATTGATGCGAAATTGCAACATCAATTACAAACATCATTCCCATCCCCATAAAGAAAAAAGTGTGTCCTAATAAGAAGTTAGAGCTTTCTATACCTTTTTGGAGCAATTCCACAAAAGAAATTAAAATCATTACCCCTGCCGAAAAGCCCATTATTAAAGAAATAAATTTTTTACTTGGATTTTTGACAAAAAAAGCTATAACACTACCGATGGTTGTTGATAAACCTGCAATAATGGTTAATAACAAAGCTATATAGAATACTTCCAAAATATAATCCCTCTTGTATTAAAATTTCAAATATTGAATATTAATCATAAAATTTAATTTTATATTTATTTTCAATATTTTGTAATATTTTTCAATTAAAAATAAATTAAACTGTGATTTTTAAAAAAAACGGTCTCTTTTTAATAGATAAATTGAGTCATAGTATTCAAATCAGTAAAACTTAATAAAAAAAAAGGGTAAATAGAAATAATTATATTCAGTTATTTAAAATTTTAAAAATCTATATAAAAGAGTAATAAACTATGAGTGATGAAAGAAAAAAGCTATGGGAACCCTCTGAGGAATGGATAAAGAATGCTGAAGTTTCTAAATTTATCGAACAGGTTAATAAAAAATATGATTGTAATATTAAAGGAGGTAAAGTTTTATATGAATGGTCCGTGGAAAGCATTCCAGAATTCTGGGAAGCTATGTGGGACTTTGGAGGGATAGTATACTCTAAGAAATATGATAAAGTGGTTGAAGATTTAAGTGTATTTCCGGGTACAAGATGGTTTGTTGGTAGCCGTCTCAACTTTGCAGAAAACCTATTGAAATTTAAGGATGCTCAATTGGCATTTATTTTTCAAGGAGAAACAAAAGTATCAAAACAAATGACTTATGACGAGTTAAATAAACAAGTCGCTCGCTTAGCAAAATCATTACGCGAAATAGGAGTGAAAGCGGGAGATCGGGTAGTTTCTTATATACCCAATTTGATTGAAACTGCCATAGCTATGTTAGCAACCACTAGTATTGGAGCAGTTTGGGCCTCCTGTGGTGCTGAATTACAAGCAAACGCAGTGATAGATAGATTTGATCAAATTGAACCAAAAGTATTATTTACAGTAGATGGATATTTTTATAGAGATCAACCATTTGAAACTCTTCCAAATGCTAAGCAAGTAGTTGATTATATAGAATCCATTGAAAAAGTAATTGTGGTTTCATATATTTCTGAAAACAAGCCTGATATTAGTGATATTCCAAATGCAGTTCATTGGGAAGAATTTATTTCACAAGAAAAAGATCCCGAAATTATATTTGAACAACTTCCATTTGACCATCCCGTATATATTATGTTTTCATCTGGAACGACTGGAAAGCCTAAATGCATGGTTCAAGGTGCTGGAGGGGTGTTAATTAATCATTTAAAGGAATTAATTTTATCTACTGACTTAAAAAGAAGCGATGTTATCAATTATATCACTGCGCCCTCATGGATGATGGCTTAAGCTTTCCTTATGCCAGCCAAAATGTGGAATTGGCTAATCAGTTCCTTAGCTGTGGGCGCGACAATATTTCTGTACGATGGAAATCCCTTATATCCAGAGCCAATGCGAATGTTCGAACTAATGGAGAAACACGGAATTACGATATTTGGAACAAGTGCCGCTTATATTCATTATCTAATGGGAATAGGTGCCAAACCTGCTGAAAAATATGATTTAAGTAAGTTAAGAGAAATCTCACAAACCGCATCAACACTTTCTCCTGAAGGTTTTGAATATGTTTATAGAGAATTCAAGAAAGATCTTTATTTTAATTCAATAAGCGGCGGCACAGATATTAATGGATGTTTTGCTGGCGCTATTCCTATCCTTCCAGTGTATTCTGGGGAATTACAAGGACGAGCATTAGCAATGAAAGTTGAAGCGTATGACGATGATGCTAACCCCGTTGAAGATGTGCAAGCCGAACTTGTATGTGAGGCTCCAGCACCTTCCATGCCTGTTTATTTCTGGGGGGATGATGATCATATGACGAAATATAAAGCCGCATACTTTGATTACTTTAAATATAAGGGGAAAAATGTCTGGAGGCACGGGGATTATATTGTAATTCATAGCGACACAGGAGGGATAACCTTCTGGGGAAGATCTGACGCAGTACTAAAGCCTTCGGGTGTACGAATTGGAACAGCCGAGATTTATAATGTAGTTGAACAATTACCTGAAGTGGCAGATTCGTTGGTTATAGGACATAAGCACTCTGGAGATATAAGGATCGTAATGTTTGTGCTTTTAAATGAGGGTTATGAATTAGATGATAACTTAAAAGCCAAAATCAAACGGACTATTGGAGAAAAAACCTCTCCAAGACATATTCCTAAACTAATATTCCAAGCACCTCCAGATGGTATTCCCT
>SDNV01000219.1 GCA_004524515.1 Promethearchaeota archaeon | reverse complement strand
TTTTTAAAATACGGTTTAAGATTTTAATATAATGAAAAGAAAAAAAGAGAATTTATATTTTAATTTTATCGCATGCTACATTGTTTCTCGATAGTAGACATAGATGTTAAGCACTACTAAAACTATAAGAATTGCATTAGCAATCCAAGTCCCTACTTGAGCTGTTGCTGTACCAGGAATTGCGAAAGCGCCCCATATACCTATGATTACCATTAGTATTAACCATAGGATCGCAATTTCCCAAAATATCTTTGCCTTTTCTAAATCATCTGCCTTAATAGCTAGTACGGCCCCAATTCCGAGAACTAAAATACTTGCCCCAACTTGCCGTAAATTGATCGGGTTATATATTTCAGCTTCGGTTATTTGAGCATATGTATCTGGGATTACTAAAAACAGAAAAGCATAAATAAAAGCAGGAATTGCATTGATAATAAATACTATTTTTACTTCCTTTGAGAGTTCTGCCATTGAATTTATCATCTCTAAAATTTTATTGTTTTTAAAAAATATTGAATTTCTTAATTTTTACAGAAATGTAAACAATATATTTAGGGGACTTATAAATTTAAATATTTCTACAGAAAATATATTATTATTTGAAACTAAAGAAATATATACCAAAAATAAATTTGGAGCGCTCTCTTTATCCCAGTGTAAATGATGCTATTTAATAATAAAAAAAAAGTAGAGAATAATTTAGTTTAAAATTTTCTAACTGTGCCTCATTTTTGCTCTCTATAATAAATAAACGCATTAAGAATGATTAATACCACTAATAGAATACTATCAACAATCGTAGTTTCTATATAAGTTGGAGAGATTGGCAGTGCGATTAGTTCCCATATATTCAAAATTAAAATAATTGAACTCCATATGATAGCAAGCTCTATTACTACCTTTACCTGTTCCCATTCTGCTCTTTTAAGGGCAATTAAGACAAGAATAAATAGAGCCAGAAGGGTTCCCCCAAAAGCTCGCCAATAATAAGGATCAAATACTAAGGGATCCACCATACTAGCATAGAGTTCGGGTATAATTAAGTAGAGAATCATAAAAAGAAATGAAGCTACCCCATCAATAATTAATACGATTTTCGTCTCTTTTGAGATTTCGACCATTTTATTTCTCACTTTAAACTTTTAATTTTTTTTATTGGATTTAATTTTTATAAAAGTGTATAAATTTATTAGGACATTGGGCTATATAAATATTTATCAGGAATAATTAATTCACTTCTAAACCGTGTAAATCGAAAAATTTTAACAATTATACCTTTTGAAAATAAAAAAAAAAGAATTCAATGATCCAAACTAAATTTATTTAACTTTTTCTGTTAACCTCTTGAATATAGAGATATATGTTAATACAAATTACTACAATAAGCAAGATAATGACAAAAAGTGTATTAATTTTGCCAATTACCGTAGCAGGAATAAAAAAATATTCCCAGATCGCTATTCCTAATATGCTAATGACCCATACAATCCCAATCTCTAAAATTACCTTAACCTCTTCCCACTTTGCTCTCCTAACTGCAATTACACAAAAAAGCCCAATTACTAAAGCTGTAGCGCCAAAATGCCTCCAATACACTGGATCGAAATATGCATATTCCACGATTTGTAAAAATGTTTCAGGGATGATTAAATAGAAGATTGCATAAATAGAACAAATTATAGCATCCACTATAAATAATATTTTCATATTTTTTGAAAGATCTGTCATAAAAAATCAAGATTTTTCCGTTTAAATATTAAAATTTTTGGAATTTTCTTAATTAAAATTAGAGGAACGTTAATAATAAAATTAATTAAAAATTTCAATTTAGCTTATCTCAATTAGATCTCGTAATGATTCTGAAACTTTATTCGTAATATGATGCTCCATTCCACAGCATAATTTATCGGTCAATGTCCTGTCTCTCAGATTTAAGACTTGAATAAAGAAATCCTTTAAAGTGTTATACTTTTCAAGAGTATTTTGCGCAATTTCTCTGCCTTTCTTGGTTAATCTTAAGGATTTTCTAGGCTCCCATTTGATTAAGCCATTATCTTTTAGCTTATGTAACATTCCTGTAACTGATGCGGGCTTTACATTCAGATATTCTGAAATCTCAGAATTGGAACACCAGCCACCTTTTTTTGTTTGTGTAATTTGAAAGATAGCTTTTAAATAATTTTCATAACTTTCGTTAATTTCTTCGACCATTTTAAATTATGTGAATTAATATTTTTTACGACTTAAATTAAAATTAAAAAAAAAAATTTATTCAGATTTTTCTAATTCTTCTATCCGTTTCGAGATATCGCCAAGCGCATCTTGAATCCCCTTCAATTCGGATTCCATGTATTCTTTTTCTTGTTTAAGCATAGTTAATTGATCCGCGGTGGTGCCGGGAGGAACATAGGCAGGAGGGGGGACTAAAGCGGGGTCATATATGGGGGCTCCATATCCCCAATATCCTCCGAATCCTCTGCCTCCGCCTCTACCCCATCCCATACCTCTCCCATATCCAAACCAGCGACCTCTCCCTCGCCCCCAGCCTCTCCCTAAGCCCATACCAGGACCTTTTGTAAATCCTGGTGAACTATATCCCGCACAATATCCTAAACCTCTTCCGGTCATTGGACCTAATCCGGCAGGTCCGGTTCCATCTCCTCGTGGCATATTTTTTATATCATCTCCTTTTTTGTTTTATTATTTTTTATTTTTTTTAAAAATTATGAATATTTATTCATGAATAATTATTCAAAATAATATTTAAAACTTACGATTATAAAGGGCTTAAAAAAAGGATAGATACAATCTTCTGGCGGAGAATAGAATGAAAATTCCAAATAGGCATAGAATTAGAATCAGAGTAAAATCGATTATCTTTAGCTCCTTGTCATCTTCATTACTATGCTCATCTAAGATTCTTGCATAATTTTCTTTTCTGAAATGATTACTTTCTTCGCAATTAACCTTTTCAAAACCTATTTCATTATTAAATCCTTCATTATTAAAGATATTGCGAAAATTCAGGTTAAATTAACAATTAGCATTCGTTATAGTTAAGAGTTTTCAAAATATATATAGGGCATTTGAAAGCATTAGGAATGGGAGCAGGAAAAAGTGGGAAAATAAGAATTCATAATCAGTTATCTTTAAAAATTTGAATATTCATTTATATTATAGAATTAAAAATTTGATATTAGATGGAAAAAGAAGAATTTTTAAAATTATTACCTAAATTAATTAGAGAAAACGACGAGGTCAAAGGGGCAATTATCACTGCTTTATCTGGTGTTGTAGCGACGAAAGAGGATATTACAAGAATGATCGAACATTCAGATAGGCGATTTGAAAGATTAGTAGAACAGATGAATAAGGGTTTTGAAGAAGCACGAAAAGAACGACTGCAAATAGATGCTAAGTTAGAAACTATAGGCAGGAGAAGTGGTGTAAATTTAGAGAACACTATTTTGTATCTTTTACAAGATAAATTAATCCAAGAAAACATTCAAGAAAGTGAAATTAAAAAGGAATACTTAATAGATAAAGAAGGTAAGATTTTTTGGAAAAATTATAATACCGATATTGATGTACTAATCAAGGATAGCAAAACGATTTTAATTGAAATTAAATATTCTGCTGATAATAGAGATGGATATCACCTCTTAAAAAATGCTGAACTCTTTAAATATCAATTTAATCAGGAATATGATGGATTAATGATCATCTGTTTGGAAATTACTCAATTCAATCTA
>SDNV01000218.1 GCA_004524515.1 Promethearchaeota archaeon | reverse complement strand
TTAATATCTCGTTCTTGTCTTCACTCATTTTAACTTTTCAAACTCCAACTATTTTTTTCAATTTATTTATGAATTATTTTTATGATTTTATATTAGGTTAGGAAATTAAAAATATTGTTACTTTTTGATTTTAATCATAATCCTTTTTTTAAAAAATGCTATGTTTGAGAACTTATTGGATTATCAAGTATATGTAAGACATGATCTAATAGAAGATAATGAATTTATATTCAAGACTTTTGGAGAATTAAAAGAAATGTTTGACGATGGTACACCAGCTGTTCAATATGTAAAGGGTCAAGAAATTAATCGTCATGACTGGAATCTCTTATATACACCTATTACTAAGGATTTATTTTTACAAATATTTGCCGAGACACCGATGAATCTTAAGATCACTTGTGATGCCGGTAAGATGTTACTTTTACCTGACGGTAATATTGTAGCCTTGAAAGATGATAAAGTCTCTATAATGCATGGTGTTTCTTTCTATATGACTACTTCTCAGACACGCCCACATTCAACATCCAATGTCCATATACAAGAAATGGATTCCAGTACTTCAGATAATATATTAACTGCATGGTTGGGATTTAAGGACCGTTTTATTTACCAAACTCCTGAAACTAGAAGATTTGACATTTCCCGTAATCTAGTGAACAAGATTAAGAATTCTATAGATTTAGCAAGAGCTCTTGAATCGCATGGTATTAAATTGTCTGAGTCAGACCTTGTTCATGGATTAGACATAAAAAGTCTATCTGCTCACTTAATAGAAAAAGAATTAATAAAAGACCCATTATTCACAGGAATTCTAAATCAATTAACCTCTGATTTTGAGGAGATATATATTCCTCATAATGTAATTAAGATTATTAATGATATAGATGTTCAAGGTATTAGATTAGCTTTTAGGCAAATGATTAATAATCGACCAAATATATATTCCGAACTCCTTACTGAAGATGATAGAGTTGAAAAATTATATTTAATCGCAAAAGCTCTGGATATAAGCATAAATCAAAAGATTTCTGGAATTACTAATGAAATCATAGAGAAATTAGGTCCATATATTTTCCAGATGCTCCTTATGGACAAAATAATTATTAAGAGTGACGGGACTTGGAGACTATTATCGATTAGTCGATATGAAGCTATTGAGCATTTAGGTTCTGGGTACTCACAAGATAATAACTTTGAGCTTTTGACGAGTATTTTATGTGCTGATTCTGTAAGAATAGGAAGATATATTATCAATATTGAAAATAAAATCAGCTCTTTACATAAGGAAATTGTAAATCTATACTCTAATTTTCCCAGAGGTCTGGGCGGTGAATTACTAGTCTCAGATATGAGAGACAAATTTACAAATGATTTCCTTTTTGAGTTTTTCAATACAATTAAGGATGCTATATATAACATGTATGAACAAGAAATAGCTTCCAGAACCGATTTATCATATGAACAAAAAAGGAAGATTCTAAAAAGTTATATGGAAGAGTTTTTTCAGATAGCGATTAGAACATCTCAGGTACGAGGTGAAGCCTACAAAATCTTAGCAGAAATACGGAAAGACATATTTAAGTATCAGTCAGGAGATAAGGACCACTTTATATACACATTTCAGGGAACAGAAGGAAAGGATAGAGGAAAGAACCATAGAATTATAATAAAAATGGATAAAATTATTAATACATATATCCCTATAAAAGGCTGGTTATTCACCAGAGGGAATTTTATTGATAGAAAAGTTAACGAGAATTATGAGGCTTTCAGTTCAATTCATCATACTTTAGAAGATATAAGTGCTAGAGGTGGAGATGGAAGAGTTTATTTTGTGATTAAATATTGGGCTGAGACACCAATAAGGTTAAGTGACAATGCATATTTCCAGCCCTTTATGATTGACTTTACTTCTAATGGTG
Organism: Promethearchaeota archaeon; assembly: GCA_004524515.1. Next base: position 1,862 of record SDNV01000218.1, on the reverse strand, counting down.
ATCCAATAGCTAATGATATTAATTTTAGAAGATTGTATTCTGCCATTTTAACTGGTAAAGTTGTAGAATGTTATTTAGGGGATCCAAGCACTGTTAATTATTTTGCTAAAATTACTCGTTATGGTTCTATTTTGCCTTCTAATGATTATGAGATACTTCTTACTCGAGAATTAAATAAATTCTTTTCTACTACTAGTACACCAACTTATATAATTCAAAAACGAGACTTATTCTTAATACCATTTACCAATAAGTTCAGCTTTTTCGATTACTATTTAAGACGAGATGATGTTCAAGTTAAATTTAATTTATTAAAGAAGTATTTAAATCTAAAAGAAATAAAAATAGATGCAAAGAGTGGCAGTGAATTAGAAATCTTTATAGACCATTTTGAAAAGAGTGAAGAAAGGGAAGCTATTGAAAAATTTGAAGAGATTTTCTTAGAATATTATAGCATTATATATACTGATTATGGGATAATTGAATTTAAACTTAAAGAAGATAGATTTAGGGATGAATACCTTCTTTACAATAGTTAATAATAATTATATGATTTTAATTACGAAATAGTTATGCTCAATATAAATACAGGAATTGATTATAATACTTTTAATTAGTATTATTCTTTTTTTTTGATATCCTTTAAAGTTAAAAAAGCGATAAAAATATAAGCAAAAAAAATATTTCATTCATGAAAGATGAAAAAAAATAACAATTCTATGAAATTTTAAAATATTTATAGAAATCTTTCATAAAAATAAAGAATTGTCAGTTAAAAAATGAAGTTTGAAGATAAAAAGACTAAGCAAGAGAAAAAAGAACAACATCAGAAAAATAAAGAAATAACTCTTGAAGATATATATAATGAATTTTGGGAATTTATTGATGACGATAATTTAGAATTTAAAAAGTTCATTATTAATGATCCAAGAAGGAGAGAATTCACTATAAAAAAGAATGGATGAATAAAATCTGAAGTAATTTTAACTTTGACTTAAATTATTTTTTTTTTCAAGATATACTCCGTGCGATTTTGCTTGCTCAAATAATTCTGGAGAAGAAATTTGAAATTTAACTAGGAAATTGTTAAAAATATTGTCGTAAAAATCTATAAGATCCTTATCCTTATCTTTAATTTCATAACAAAATAAAAAATCTAATTCCTTTGCTTTATTAATTAAGTCTATATTGCTTATCCGCGTATTATATTCAAGGATTGGTTTTCTAAAAATTTGATTTACATCTATTCCTACTAGTAAAGATAAACCCCAAAATGAAAAAATCTCTTTAAATTCATCAAAATTTTCTTTAGTAAACTCGATAATAGAATTTACATCGTATAAATTTAACGCAAGAATTAAAATATCAAGTTTCTTAATTTTATCATGGTTAAAAATCAATTCATTAAGGGTTTCAGCTAAAAAAACCTTAATTTTAATAGGAATTTGCTTATATACTATAAAATAATTAAAAAAACTTTTATCGTTTTCATTCGTTCTGGAAATTTTATCATCAATGGTCCTATTTTTCAAATAATCTAAGAATGTTTCTCTTCCAGAGCCGTTCTCAGAATTTATTGAACCAACTATTCCTAAATGCAAGCTATAGCTAATTTTTTTCAAGAGATTTCTTTCCCTAACATATTATAAATTGAATAATATAACTTTACTTTTGTATACAAACAAGATACAAAGAATATAATTTTTTTGTGATATAAAAAAATCTTTGAAAAATTTCTAAATCTAATATTTTAAGAGTATTATAAAATGAAAAAAACCTCATAACTTTGCTTTAAAAGCTTAGAAATAAGAAAAAAAAATAAAAAAAAGAAGACTTTTTTTACTTATTAATTGAATGCATTA
>SDNV01000064.1 GCA_004524515.1 Promethearchaeota archaeon | reverse complement strand
TTTTCATACTCAGCTGCATAATATACCGGAAATTCATCGATTTCACCTTTTTTGGGGATACCTTGAAAAATTACGATCTCTTTTGCGCGAACCTTTTCCGACAGAGCCCATTTACATAATGCCTTACTTAAACCGTTATAAGCTGAGGAGGATTGAAATGGAACTTCGCAAATTCCTACAATTATATTGTGTTTCTGACTGTAAAAGAGTCGGAATGGGTGGCGTAGTACACCATCATAAAAAACCGCAATTGGGGGTAAATCTTCACTAGTTATAAATCCTAGTTGTTCCATATCTGATACCTGTTCTATTATGGTATTTGCAATGATAGGTCCGATAAGCCCAACACCAGCAAGACCAAAAAGAATGGTAGAATTTTCTTGAATTTCAATATCTTCATTTTCAATTATTACTTGATCTTCAATTTCCATTTGTATCAACTCTTTTGCTATTTTAATATTACTTCGGTTTAAACACTACTAAGATTTAGTAAATCATATTTAATATTACTATAGCTAATAATTCTGATAAGAATCCTTTATAATCCTTATTGGTTTTTAACTCAATTTCCTTAAAATTATATAAATTATAGATTTGTAATTAATGAGTTAAAAGACTAGATTTTATTATAGAGATAATCATATTAGTTATTGATATAACTTAATAATAAAACGAGATGAAAAATATGACATTGGCAAAAGTACCAATAATGTTAGAAAAAGTTAAAAAAGAAGACCTCGATAAACAAATCTTACGGTTCGGAATTCTAGCCGAATTAGATGCCATTAACCTATACGAGCAAATGGCAAATATGACAGAAAATAAACATTTAAAGATGGTCCTTTTAGACGTAGCTAAAGAAGAAAAAGAACATGTAGGCGAATTTCAATATCTTTTGCTTAAACTAGACAAACAGCAGCAAGAAGAGCTGGAAGACGGAAAAAAGGAAGTTCAAGAACTAATTGGAGAGTAAATTGAAGTATATTCTCGCAAAAAATGTGATATAGGGGTTATTCATGGCTAAATGGGAATGTTTGGTTTGTGGATGGATTTATGACGAGGAAGAACAAGGCGTTAAATTTGAAGATCAACCCGATGATTACTTATGTCCAGTGTGCGGAGCACCCAAAGATCAGTTTGAAAAAATCTCAGATTGACTTTAATTTAGGCTTATATAACCTTTTTTTGTTTTTTTATTAATTCTTGTTTTTGCATCTAGAATTTTAATATCGATTGTTTAAATTTGAGTTATGCAAGTTAACCTATAAATGATAATTTTTATGATATCCCGATAAATTCATAAACCAGTACATACCCTCTCGATCGATTAGCACGCATGCCTTCATTGAAAAAAAATCCTGTAAATATTGAAAGCGTCTAAAACTATTTGCTACTTCGAATTTCATTCAAACAAATATCAAGTTTCTCTTTCAATTCGGGATTTTCAAGAAACTTCTTAACATCTTCAGGATCTATAAGATCATTTAAATAAGCATCTTTATATCCTAAAATAATATTTTTTCTTTTTTTTTTATATTTTCTCAAGTATACTCACCTCTCAAATCTCATTATTTCAATTGGACTAATAAGTGTTCACATAATAGAATAATAGAATTAAGTTGTTCTAAGATATTTTTTGTAAGTAACTGATAAAATTTCTTTTTATCTATAAGATATCAATACCAAACCTTTCAATAGGTTTGATAACTAATCTTTAATGAAAGCCATTAATTGCTTGAAGATAAAATTGCTTTAATTCCTCAAGGTTAAGGTTGATCTCAGCAGCCTTTGCATTTTCATAGATATGTTCTGGATTGGATGCTTTAGGAATTGTAATTATGTTTTCATGATTAATTATCCAAGCTAAAGCTATTTGGTGTAAAGTAGAATTGTACTCTACTGCCAGATTTTCTAACTTCTCTTTTAAGAGTTTCGGGATACTTCTTAAACCATCACCATCGAAAGGACTATATGCTGTAAGTGTCACTCCTATGTCTTGGTAATATGGTAAACATTCTTGGATATGAATGTTATCATTAACATTGATTTTAATTTGATTCGTTACTAAATCATATTTCTTTAATTCCCTCCTAGCTTGCTGGAACTCTTCTAAGGAAAAATTACTTACCCCTATATATCGGGTTTTTTCTAAGTCTATTAACTTTTCCAAAGTATTAACAATAGTTTTAATAGAATTATAAGGTTCCAGCCAATGAATTAAGAGTAAATCAATATTTTTTAATCCTAATCGTTTTAAACTCAAATTAGTAGCTTTTATCAACTTTTCTTCTGTTTTATGGCTTGGAAGTATTTTTGTTGTAATGAATAACTCGTCTCGGTTATACTCCTTTATTATATCTCCAACCAATCGTTCAGAATAACCGTCCCCATATTTTTCAGCAGTGTCGATATGAGTCATTCCCAGTTCAATTCCTAATCTCAGTGCATTTTTCCAATTTTGGTAAAACGCCTTTGATTTATTAGGTACAATCCCATGAGTACCTTGTCCGATAACAGGTAATTTTTCACCTGTTTTTCCTAATTCTTTATACTTCATTCTAATCACACATAGAAAATTGCAATTATAATTCTTAGGTTGAAAAATTATTTATTATTCTGGCAAAATTATTATTTTTCGTTTCTATTATTATCGATCCGATTATGATTTATTAATTTCCTACGCCAAAGATAGGAAAATGCTTAGAAAATGATTTTCAATAATATGAATCTCAAATTTAAATAAAATTTAGAAAAATCATTTAAATATCCAGCAGAATATCTGATAATATGGAAAACTATCTCTTTCAAAGTTCCAAAGGATATAATTTAACGGGCTCATATCATATTTTTCCCACCAATGATGAATATAGATTTAGAAACTTTTTGGATATAATCTTGGTTCATGCTTTTCCATTCGATTCCAGAATGTATCTCCCAAATATCGAAGATGAATATGTGAAAGAAAAATTAAACCGATTCGCAATTCAGAAAGGAAATATTCGAATCTTTTTACCTAATCTACCCGGATTTGGAAATAGTGATATTCTCAAAGAAAAACCAACAAATTTACTTCCATATACTCAATGTATTGAAGAAGTTGTCAAAAAATTTAACATTGAAAATCTAATCATTGGAGGATGTTCAATGGGAGGGTATATTGCCTTGGAATTTATACATAATAATACGGACACTCTAAAAGGACTAATTTTAATTGATACTAAAGCGACTGCTGATACAGATGAACAAAAACAAAATAGATTTCAAACTATTGAAAATATTCAAAAAGCTCTTAAAACAAATTCCATAGAGGACAATGACACTATAGTAATTGAGCAATTATCTAATCAAGATCAGAATATTAAGGCGTTCATTAATAATCTTTCCAATAATATTGTTTCAGAATATGTCCATGATAAATATCCTACTATTTCAAAAGAAATTCGTAAAATTATGAAACAACAGAAATTAGTAGGAGTAATACATGCTTTACGAGCGATGGCAGGTAGAAGAGATAACACAAAAATACTAAAAAAGTTCAAAAAGAAAGTCTTGATAATTGTTGGAGAATATGACCAGATAACACCTATAGAAATATCGAAACAAATGAAAAATATTGCTTCGAAGGCAAAACTTAAAGTTGTATCGAATGCTGGACATTTATCGAATATGGAAAATTCATATAATTTTAATCTGTTTTTAATGGATTGGATAAAAAAAATTTAGCTAGAAGCTATTTAGAGAAATTATCACAATGAATAAAATAGGATTTCACTTGATCATTTTTCTTCTAAAATTAATGCGCTTTTTATTAAATTATCCTATAAAGAAGAAGAAAAATATTGAAATAATGTATAATCTATGGAAATAATATTTAATAATTCAAAGAGTTGTATAAATAATAGTACAACTAATTTAAAAATTAAACAACATGGTGGTGGTGATATATGGCAGAAGGTGTATGTCCAAAATGTGGCATGAAATTTAAAGGAAAAGATGAAGCAGAAGTTAAGAAAAAAATCAAAGAACATGCTGAAAAACATCACAGTTAACGACTTGGTTAAATAATACTATATTTACTCTTTTTTTTATCCTGCAACAGTAATACCATCAAGATATTTGTGCCCATTTATATTTCTTAAATTAAATTAAATAAATTCCTTAGAAATATTGGATTAATTTATTCAAGTTTTTTAAAATCATCAGATTTTATGAGATTATTTAAATATGCATCCTTATACCTCAATATAATATTTCTTCTTTCCTTTCTTTTGTTTTTCATGTATAATCACCTCTTATAGTCTCATATTTTAATACTTAAAGTGCACTATTAAGCATTCACCTAATAAAATAATAGAATTTTGAGGATTTAAGATATTTTTAGTAGGAATCTAATTGATTATCTATTTCTTCATTAGATTTGACATTTTTTTATACATTTAAAAGTATTGTCGAAAAAAACCTACAAAATATTAGTTTAAATCAAATTAGTATTTTAAATCCTAATCCCTACCTATATAATCCAATTTCGATATAACTTTCAATGATAAATCTAATAAAATTAAAGAGAAGTGTGAGATAATGAAAAAAATAACTATTTTAATAATATTGATATCTGTAATTATTATTATTGGAATTGGATTTTTAATTTGGCTTCTGCCGCTTTTTAAAATGAACTATAATTATCATGTTGAAAACGCATTTCCTAATCTGAGTTTTACCGATCCTATTGGTGTTTATGATGCTAATGATGGGACTAATCGTCTTTTTGTACTTGAACAAGGAGGACTCATCTGGACATTCAATAATAATAGAAATGCCAATACTAAGCAAAAATTTCTTGATATAGCTGATTTAATAGTTTCAGGAGGAGAAAGAGGGTTATTAGGTCTTGCATTCCATCCAAATTATGAAATTAATGGATATCTATACGTTTATTATACTAAAATAGGAACTGGACAGTCAATCATTTCACGATTCACAGTAAACGCGAGTGATCCAAATATGGCAAATAAGTCAAGTGAGTTTGAGATTATGCCCCCCATTAATCAACCTTACATTAATCATAATGGGGGTCAAATTTCATTTGGTCCCGATGGATATTTATACATTGCATTAGGGGACGGAGGTAGTTCTGAAGATCCGGATGGGAATGGGCAAGATAGAACGACATTACTAGGCTCTATTTTGAGAATTGATGTTAATTCAGTGTTATCATACACTATACCCATTGATAACCCTTATTACAATAATATGAACGGATATGCAGAAGAAATCTATGCCTTTGGATTTAGGAACCCTTGGCGATTTAGCTTTGATACTGTTACAGGAAATCTTTGGGCTACTGATGTTGGGGAAAGTTCATGGGAAGAAATTGATATTGTTAAAAACGGAAAAAATTATGGTTGGAATGCAAAAGAAGGATTTGAAGATCTAAATCCAGGTGTTAATGATACGGATATTGAACCTCCTGTCTTTGTCTATGCAAATGCAGGTGAAGATATTGCGATTACTGGTGGATTTGTGTATCGCGGATCTAGATTAACAGGATTAATTGGAAAGTATATCTACGCGGACTATGGGTCTGGAAAAATCTGGGCATTAACCTATGCGTCCGAAAAAGTAACTGCGAATGAATTATTAGTCGATACTACTTTAAATATTCCCTCTTTTGGTACAGATAATGACAACCGGTTATACATCTGTTCTTTAAATGGAAACATATATATACTAAATCAAATACCAACCTAAATTTACTTATTTTTTTTAATCAATTCATTTAATTGATTTAACATTAATTCTATTTTAGTGAAATATGATTATGAAAAAAGCTTTAACCATTGCAGGTTCTGATTCAGGAGGGGGGGCTGGAATCCAAGCGGATTTGAAGACTTTTATTAGCCGAGGTGTTTATGGTATGAGTGTTGTGACTGCATTAACTTCACAAAATACCGTCGGTGTTCAAGGAATTCTCGAGATAAAAGCAAGTTTTGTGGGACGTCAGATTGATTCAATCATGAGTGATATTGGAGCAGATATTTGGAAAATAGGAATGTTGGTAAATAAAGAAATAATCAGACTTGTCTCAGAAAAAGTAAAGCATTATAAAATCAACAATTTAGTACTTGATCCTGTTATGGTTGCAAAAAGTGGAGACCATTTACTACAAAAAGAAGCAAAAAATGCCTTAATTTCAAAATTGATACCCTTAGCTTATGTCATTACACCAAACATCTATGAAGCTGAGGTTTTATCTGGTATAAATATTATTAATTCTGAACAGATGCAAAGAGCAGCAAGAAATATTTTTAAATTAGGAGTAAAGAATGTGATAATAAAAGGGGGGAATTCTTTAGAAGATAATTTTGCTCAAGACTTATTGTTCAATGGAAAATATTTTGTCGAATATAAAACTGAAAGAATTAAAACCAAAAACGTACATGGTTCGGGATGTACTTTTGCTTCTGCAATTGCGGCAGAATTAGCGAAAGGCAAAAGTATTGAAGAAGCTATACATATAGCAAAGTCTTATATAACCACACTAATTCTAAATGCTCAAAATTTTAATATAGGTCATGGAAATGGGCCTTTAAATCATTTTTTAAGTCAAGTATTGGAGACAGATTTAGAGATGGTACACACACGAAAAATCTTGAATAAAAATTAAAGTCATTCTAATACTTATCTTTTAGACTGTTATAAAATTCTGATTCTGTCTTGTTCTTCTGGTGTTCTTTATCTCCCCCTTCTTTTGTATAAAAATAGTAACCAATAATTAGACCCACAATTATTCCTATAATAATTGCTTCAATCGAGAAAAAAGAAAGTAGAATAATTACTAGATCAATAGAAAATGTATAACTTGACAAAATAAATGGTAACTCAAAAAAAAAAATAGATAAAGCTGAAATATAGGATGAGATTAATCCTATTTTTAATCCATTTTTAAAGTAATTTTGTTTTTTTTTAAGATATTTGACCGCAAAATATGTGCCCCAAAGTACTCCAATTAAGATATGAAAATCACCTAAAAATATAAGTCCTGAAGGGATAATGAAGTAAGATATAAACGATATTAAATCAGATATGATGATACCAGATAAAATATTATTGGTCTTCATTTTAATATAAAAACTTTCTATAAAACCTATGAAAAATCACCCTATTAAGGTTAAATTTTATTTAGAATCATGTATTAAGTTAACTTCAGTTTCTCTATCAAAAATATGGATTTTTTCTTTAGGAAAAGTTAGGTATGCTTTATCACCTATCTCTGCATCATAAAATCCAGGTGTAGAAACCATTCCTGTGATCCCATCCGGAAATTTAATAGTTATTATAGTTTCAGCTCCAAGAAATTCCACAACTTCAACCACAACTTCAAAATCATTATTATTTTTTTCATGTTCGATTATGATATGTTCTGGTCTTATCCCTAAAATTAATTCCGTTCTATCTTTTTCTTTAATTTTTTCTGCATAGTCTGAATTGATTGCTACTCTTTGCTCACCAAATACTACAGCATTCGCATTAAACTTGGCATCAAAAAAGTTCATCGAAGGAGATCCTATAAATCCAGCAACAAATTTATTTGTTGGTCTATTATAAACTTCATCAGGTTCACCTATTTGCTGAAAAACCCCATTGAATAATATAGCAATTCGATCTGCCATAGACATAGCTTCTACCTGGTCATGAGTCACATATACTTGCGTTATTTGTAACTTTTTTTGTAATTTTATAAGCTCTCCTCTCATTAGTATTCGTAATTTTGCATCAAGATTGCTCAGAGGTTCATCAAAAAGAAATACGGTTGGATTTCGTACAATTGATCTTCCTAAAGCAACTCGTTGCCGTTGTCCACCACTTAACTCTTTAGGTTTTCTATTTAATAGATTAGAAATTCCTAAAAGCTTCGCAGCTTCCACCACACGTTTATTGATAACATCTTTATCCATTTTTGCAAGTTTTAGAGCAAATCCCATATTTTCTCTTACACTCATATGAGGATATAACGCGTAGCTTTGAAAAACCATAGCAACTCTCCTATCTTTTGGAGGAAGATAAGTAACGTTTGCATCATCAAAATAGACTTTACCATCTGTAACATATTCCAATCCTGCTATGATATTTAAGCATGTTGACTTTCCACATCCTGAAGGTCCAACAAGAACCATGAATTCCTTATCTTTGATCTCAAGGTTAACATTCTTCAATACATGGACATCAGGAGGGAAAATTTTATTTACATTTTCAAGTTTTATATTTACCATTTTTCTCACTATTTAAGGTTAATTATCCTTTAACGGCACCTCTCGTTAAACCACTTATGATTTTCTTTTGAAAAATCAATACAACAATGATCAAAGGAATTGTTGCTAGTGATGTGGCTGCCATTAAAGTTATATTTATATCCCATGGTGCTGTTAAACTTAAAGGATTCTGTACAAATCTCAAAATTGCTCTGGGAACCGTATGGTTTGCATCAGATACTAAAAATATTTGAGCAAAAAGGAGTTCATTCCATGAAGCAATAAAAACTAGTATAGAACATGTAAAGATTCCTGGAATAGTTAAAGGAAGAATAACTTTTCTAAATATTTGAAAATTAGTTGCCCCATCTACTTTTGCTGCTAATCTTAATTCTTCGGGTACTTCATTGAAAAACGCATTTAACACAAAAATGGCTAACGGTAGATTTACTGCGGCGTAAGGGATGACCAAAGTAAAAATACTATCTCTCAATTTAATAAAGGGTAAAGCAAACGCTAATCCAATAAATGCTACTCCAATAATATCAAGAATTATTGAATACCTAATCACTGATCGGCGAAAATTTTCATCCTCTTTATATTTAGGAATTATTAATAATGTCAACATAAATAATCCAATTATTAAGATAACACCACCACTAAATAGTAGAAATGTATTGATATCTCTCAAAAATTGTATAAGTGTCGAAGCAAAAGTAATTTGAATGAAAAATGGAATTATAATTATTAATGGAGGGAGACTATTCATTGAAAAAATAAATGAATTTAAAAAAGATTTTCCTTGAAACTTAAATTTTGCAATTGCATATGCTATTAATGAAGCTAAAATAATGACTACTATGACTGTAAGACCAGAGAGAACGAAACTATTAAGTAAGGCTCTTCCGAATGATACTCCAATAAATTCTGATTCCCGAAAAAGGATCGTATAAGGTTCAAGGGAGAAATATTGAGGAATCAATTCAAAATGTGTTTGCAACAAATCGAAATATGGGTACCGAAATGATCGCAAAAGTATCCAAAGAAATGGAGCTGCGCAGAATAAACACATGAAGATTACCATTATATAAAATAAAATTCGTTTAATAACGATTTTTCTTTTATACCAATTCACTTTTGCTTGAGAAGGCGCTTCAATTTTGTTTTTATAGTCCATTTCAGTAGCCTCTATAAATTGTTCTACATCATATCCTATTTTTTCTTTTTCCTCATATATTGTACCTACTTCTGCTCGCTCTATTTTCTCTTCGACTTCTACTACATCTCGTTTTCTCGTTCCAAATAAAATAAGAATAGCGAATAATATAATCAATGCAAATAACATGACTGAAACAGTAGATGCCAATCCAAATTCACCTCTAATCCATAAAGCTACTGCTTGAGAGGTCATGGAATTAACACTATTGTCGTTAAAAACTACTATAGCATCATAAACACGGAGTGCTTGCATCATTCGAAAAATTAGAGCGACTCCTACCCCAGGTTTGATTAATGGCCAAGAAATATGTCTAAATTTTTGCCAACTGCTCGCACCTGCAATATCTCCCGCTTTGTATAAGTCTTCAGAAACAATCTGCAATGCTGCTAAGATTAGAAGTGTAATGAAAGGAGTTGTTTTCCACACATCTACTATAATTGCTGTTATCATTGTCATTTTGATAGGGACTTCTGTTAGAAATGGTTCATATGGAATTAAAACGGGTAAATTGAAAATAATTTGGGCATCGGGTCCGAAGAAACTGATAGGATCCGCATTAAGTATTAACAGTAAACTATTAATTAAACCATAATCACCTGCAGAAGCAAAAATTTCGAAACGAAATATTGTTGCAGAAGCAACAGTAGGTATTGCCCATGGTATTAGTAAAGTAGCTCTAGCTAATCCTCTACCTTTAAAACTTTTATTTAAAATCAAAGCAAATCCTAACCCTAATAGAAATTCAATACTCAATGAGGAAACTGAAAAAAATATTGTTTGATAAGTATATTGCCAAAAAATATCCGAATTCCTACGTCCAAAAAATAATAATTCATAGAAATTTGTTAATACGATTTTATCTCCTAAATACCCTGTGCTCGAACTACTATTTGTAAAACTTATTAAGATACCAAGAGCTATTGGGATGAAAATCGCAATGGAAAATAAAACAATTGAAGGAATAATTAATGATATTATAAACTTTGAATTTGAAGGAGGTTTTTCCGGAACTTTATCCGGTATTTTTATTATCTCAGTTTTATAAGTAAGGGTATTACTCATTTTTATCTCAATCCTATTATTTAATTAAAAAAAAAAGAAAATATTTATGAATTGCGTATTAAACTTTATTCTTTAAACTTTTTCCTGGTAAGAATCGCAATGACCGAAACCATTGAAGCAACCATCAATAATAATACCGGAACAAGAAATCCTGGAACTATCTGTGGGACGGGAGTGATGATGTCTATGATATCCTGTTGTAGATCATTCAATCCTTGAGTAGCAGATTTCTGGCAACTAATAATCTCCGTCCATCGATCTGAAATAGCATCACTAATTTCTGGATAATCCGGATGCTTTGGTCGGGCTAAAGTAACATCAGAAGCTAAGTAAAAATCTTCTACATATTCATATCCCGTTGGCAATGTCGTAAAAGTTGCTTTAAGAGCGGGAAAGTGTCCATAAGTTTCAAGAGCATAATATTGTGATTCATTTAGACATAGCCATTTTGTTAAGTTAAAAGCAGCATCTTTATGTTGACTGAATTTTGATATACCTAAAATAGCTCCACCCACACAAGACGATTTTTCATCTGTTGTTCCTGAAAAAGTAGGTATAGGAGCAACTCCGAATTGTGTATAGTTTCCTGGTCCATCAGTTGCGTTCAAAAGGGAATTAGCTATAGTTATTGCATATACATACGGCCATTGCCGACAGAAGATTGCTTCACCCGCAGACCATTTTGCCTCGGATGTCCCTTCATTATAAGTTAATGCGTCCCTGTCAATTATATAATCTGTCGTTCTCAAATCAGTACTAGGATCAGGTGCAATAAGTGCTTTTAAGAAAGCTAAAGCCTCAATTGATTCAGCTGAATTAACGATAGGATTTCCTGACGAGTCAAATATCGTTGTTGCGCCATTACTACCAATCCATTCTTGAAAGTTAACCGTTCCGCCTTCATAATTATCAAACTGACCAACATAACCAACCAAATCTGCATCATTTTCTTGTTCCAGAATGTCATTGGCGGTAGCATTTAATTCTGCCCAAGTGTCGATATCTGTTTCGTTATATCCATACATGGTTAAGAGGTCCTTACGATAAAATAGAACGCCTAAGTTAAAGAAGTATGGAAATGCCCATTGACTTCCTTGGTACTCACCTGAGTCAACCATACCTCCAACGTAATTATCCATTTCATTGGGCGCTAAATAAGGATCTAGATTTTCAAGCCATCCATTCTCAACAAAAAGAGCTGTCCAAATGACATCCATACCGATAACATCTAAAGATGTATCGCCCCCAACTAAACGTGTTTGTACATAAGTTAGTTGATCATCGGCAGTATCACCTGAAGATATAACATTTACATCCGAGATACCTCCACCATATTCAGAACTCAAAAAATCTGGAATAATATCTAAAATGGATGCTTTTTGTTCGCTTGTGACTACAATATTTAAAATAACTTGAGAGGATTTTGGGTCTGTTTCCGCCTTAACCGGAGAAAGAAATATAGCTAATGGAAATAACATTAAAAATGCTACTAAACAAATTAATGCTTTTTTATTTAGATTTATTTTCATTTTATTGTTTCAACTTTTTATATGGATTTTATTATTAAATTCATGCGAACCGCACGGTATTGAATTTTTAGGACAAATTAATTTATAAATCTACCCATTATAATATTTTAATATCAAAAATTTAATATATAAATAATTGAAAATTAACAGAAGTGAATAGATCTATGAACCAAAAAATAGAAACAAGCTTATCATTGTATTATCAACTGTTTGGAAAAAAGCAAGTTGATAAAATTAAATCGAAAGCAAAAGCTTTAGAAAATAAGTCAATTTTACATATCAATTCTACTAAATTCGGTGGTGGCGTTGCGGAAATTCTTCAAAGTATGGTTCCGTTGATGGAAGAACTGAATTTAAACCCAGATTGGCGCGTTTTTACCGCACCAGAAAGTTTTTTTGATATTTCAAAAAAAATGCATAATGCTCTTCAAGGAAATATGGAAATAAAGTTCTCGGAGCAAGAAATTAACCAATATTATGAACAAGCTAAGCTATCTTATAAAGAAGTCGACCCCCATGAGGATTTTATAATTGTACATGATCCTCAACCTTGTCCAATTATCAGTGAGGTTGAAGAAAAAAAGGGAAAATGGATTTGGAGGTGTCATATAGATACATCAAATCCCAATCCTCAAGCATGGGATCTCATCTCAAAATTTTTACCAATATATGATGCCTTAATATTCACAAAATTGGAATACGCAAAAAAAGGTATAAATAATCAAATTTTCCAAATACCTCCATCTATTAATCCCTTTTCTACAAAAAATAGGGATTTAAAAAAATCATATGCAAAAGAAATTGTAGAGAAGTTTGTGAATATGGATAAACCCTTAATTACTCAAATCTCGCGTTTTGATCCTTGGAAGGATCCGTTAGGAGTAATTGATGTATACAGGAAAGTAAATGAAAAAATTCCAATTAACTTAGCTCTCATTGGAAGTCTAGCTCATGATGACCCAGAAGGAACCGATTGGCTAAAAAAAGTGAAGGATTATGCAAACAATGATGACAATATCTATGTTTTATCTAATTTAGATGGTGTAGCTGATTTAGAGGTTAATGCGTTTCAACGAGTCTCAGATGTAATTTTACAAAAATCTATTAAGGAAGGATTTGGATTGACGGTTACAGAAGCACTTTGGAAAGAAACTCCTGTAGTTGGAGGGAATGTCGGAGGAATCAAATTACAGATTGAGAATGGAGTAAATGGATTTTTGGTTGATTCAATTGAAGAAGCTGCCGAAAAAGTAATATACCTTTTAAGAAATCCCAAGGAAGCAAAAAAAATGGGTAAGGAAGGCCGCAAAAAAGTAAAGGCTCAATTTCTCCTCATAAGACACTTAGAGCGATATTTAGATTTATTTCTAGAAATAAGTAAGTAAACAGATAATATAATAGATTATTCCTAATTGTTCGTAGAAAACAACTGATAAATTATTCTGATACCATAGATCCCGTATTTAGATAATGGATTAAGTAACTTAATAAAAACACACCTGATATCACCGTTATTATCAAAAAAATCCGAATAAATAATTCAGCAAGCACTACTGGTGTTCCCCTCATTATTAAATAATCAGAAAAAAGGGATATTATAAAAATAATAGATCAAACATACAATTTCAATTAATAAAAAGGTAACCATTCTTAATTGGATTTTTCCTTTATTTTTCTTATAATACCAAGAGTTGCTCCAAATAATATTAAAATTGGGTCAATGTGGGCCAAGGTTAATACTAATGGGATGTCTAAATCTGTAAATATGGGAATAAAACTTCCTATAACTGCAATTAATCCTGAAATAAATATGATTTGTATACCATATTTTTTTCTAAAGAGTATAAGACCCACCCCCAATAAACTAACTACGCTTAAAATTATTGGCATCAAGAATGTTAATACTACGTATGGATGCAATATAGTAATCACTCTAATATCTAAATTATAAATCCCTATAATACCCGCAAATAGTAATAGATATACCCCCACTAAAACTAAATTTAGATTAGTAGTTATTTTAACCTTTATAATTTCTGTTTTTGATAAGAAACCTATAAAATTAAAAAGTACAAAATATACGAATGTAGTCAGCAACGCTGCTAGAAGTCCATTAAACCAACTTAATTGAATACTAAGATTAAACAATCGATGAAAGTTATAAAAGTATAAAAACAACAAATAATATCCAATCACACCAAATAATATTATCTTTTTGAATCTTTCTTTAGTATAGTCTGCAAATTTATGAAAGAAATCGTAAATTTCCAATAGATTAACACATTTTGAATTTATATAGTATATGATTATACTCTTATTTTTAAATTCTTTAATTATAAAATTTGTATTTTCATTTTAAATAGAAAAATTATTCGATCAATTAAATTAAATTTAAAAAATATAAGAAAAACAATCAATAAGGAAAAGAACTTTCGTATCATAAATTGTATTAATTTATCTTAATAAGGAATTAGTTATGGTAGATATCAAAAAATGGGAAGATAGTGATCACTGGGTTGAAATCGACTTGGATTTATGCGTTGGTGTCGCAGAATGCGTTGAAGTATGTCCTGTTGAGGTCTATGAACTAAAGGAAGGAAAAGTTATTGCTGAAAATATTGGTGAATGCACTGATTGTTTAGCTTGTGAAGGAGTTTGTCCAACAAATGCGATTCTAAAACATTCGGCATGGGAATAGATCGTACACAAACTCTATTGAGGTGCTATCTCTCTATTTTTTCATAGGTCTTATAGTATATAAAGAATTTTGGTATAAAGCTTTAATGAACGGATCTATTTTCATTCCTTTTATCTAAAGTATTATCCTAATATTTAATAATAAAGATTTGAATTGTTTTTACAAAACTGAGAAGGTGAATATAATATGGATTTAAAATGTAGTAATTGTGGTAAATCGATTGAGACACTTCCAATAACATGTGGATATAGCATATCATATAATGAAGACACCGATTTATGGGAATGTTATATGGAAAATTGTGGATTCATCTCAATAAAAGAGATTCTTTGCGATGACTGTTGTAAGAAAAAAAACATATCAACTTAAATTTATTTTTTTATTAGATTTTCTTTTGTCATCTAAGAAAAAAAAATAAATGATTTATTTTAATTTTAATAACTTTGCATTGATTGCAACAATAACAGTGCTTATAGACATAAGTATAGCACCTATTGCTGGAGAAATTATTATATTAAACGCATATAATACACCTGCTGCGAGAGGTATAGCTACAACATTATATCCAGTAGCCCAAATAAGGTTTTGAACAATCTTTTTATATGTGTTATTACCAAATTTTATTAGCGACGACACATCACCGGGGTTACTTTCAACTAAAATGATATCCGCTGTTTCAGCAGCTATATCTGTTCCAGAACCAATCGCAATACCTACGTCTGCTTGGGCGAGTGCTGGAGCATCATTAATCCCATCACCGGTCATAGCAACAAATTCTCCTTTCTCTTGTAATTCTTTAATCTTCTCTAATTTTTCATCGGGTAAAACTTCGGCATAGAAATCGTCTAAATTTAATTCTTTTGCTACTTTTTCAGCAACCGAGTAATTATCACCAGTCAACATGATACATTTAATTCCCAATTTTTTTAAATCTTTTACCGCGTCATAAGATTCTTCCCTTATGATATCAGACAGACTTATTGACGCGATG
>SDNV01000063.1 GCA_004524515.1 Promethearchaeota archaeon | reverse complement strand
TAACGAAAAAACCATATTAATCACTACAGCCATTTTTTTAATAATATTATCATCTCTTAAGTTGATCGTTGGATTACAATTGGCGTCTCAAGGAATGATAAATGAAGGAATAGAAAATCTTACAGATTTAATAAAAATTGCATTAATTTATCTTATTGGATTTAGGTTAAAAAAGGATAAACTTGCAAGTGTCATCATTATACTGTTGATGATGTTAACTGGATTAATTCTAATATGGTCGGGAATCGAAGCATTACTTAATCCCAGACCTATCATCCCTACGGTACAGGCCTATATGATATGTTTTGTATCCATTATTTTAAATTTAGCTTTGATGTATTTGAAAAGTTTAGTGGGAAGAATATCTGGCAATCTCTCTTTGCTGAGCGATTCTAAAGATTCTGGCTTGAATGTAAAAATATCTTTAGGAGTTGCTATTGGCCTTTCTTTTGCTATATTTAAAATCTATTTTGTAGATGCACTTATTGGTATAATTATAGCAATTTTAGTTTTTAAAGAAGGAATCGAAGTTTTAAAAGAATTGACCGTAACTGAAGAAGATTTTGATATAACTGCTATTAAGGTTATGGCAGATCAATTATATGATGACCGTTTAACTGGGTATATTTTAGCAAGTATAAGAAGAGAAAACATGACTAGAGAAAGATTATTAAAAAATTTTGAACGTGGATTATTTCTTGGGCGACAATATTATATAGGATTTGCAGATTTTTTTTACCAGGATTTAGGTGCTAAAATCGCAGAAAAGCATCTCGATAAATTATTTAATGGTAAATTTGTGGAAAAGTTAGGAAATCAATTAACTTTAACTCCTCGAGGTTTACAAACCTATTATAAAGCCAAAGCAAAAGAGTATAAAGATCGTGCCAAAAGAGTTTATGTAGGCCCCCGAATTCCTCGTGGATTGGTCTTTTTTTTATTATTTGTAATTTCTTTTATATTACTAATTATTTTTGCTAATGAAATTAATCACTGGTTAATGAGTTTTTAAAATATTCAGAATCCAAATTAGGATAGATCTTTTTTTTCCTTCCTTCCTTCTTAAGAATGACTAACCCTAAATCAATTAATTTTTTAATATGGTAATGAATGGTTTTGTGATCGACCTTTTTTCTCTTAGTTATTAAATTACTCCAAATCCCAGGTTCACTCTCAATCATTTCTAATATATCTAAGGTAAGTTTACTTTTACTCAATTTTAAATCAAGATTTGAAATTGGATTTTTTTGATAATAAGGGATATACGCAATGAAATTTCCAATCCTCTTTTTACCAATTATTTTGTAGGTTTCTAAAATATCTAGATGCCATACTAAGTTTCCAGGTGCGAGTTCCGACTTTCGTAATAATTCATTAAAATGAATCCCTGGCTCGTTTAATATTAAATCAAGAATTTTATTTCTATTTTCATTCTCTAATACTTCATCTAAAGTTAAACGATGAGCTCCTTTTTGAATAAGCGTAGATCTTGTTCTTAAATAATGTATATAATCTTTTTTGGAAATAATTACAGCTAAAGATAATATCCCAATAGCAAGAATTATAGTTCCAATAATCCAAACGTAATTTATATAACTAACTTCATAAATAGTGATAAAATAATCTTTATCCGCTTCTAAATCTGAAATTGAACTTTTTAAATAGATGTCAGAATCATGAGAAATTTCCTCAGTATCCAATAGTTCCCATGAACTTTCCTCCTCTTCATAGATAGCTAATGAATATCCGATAAGCGGATCTAACCCATACTCTGAATCTTTCTTAAATTCTATTTTTATTTTTTCTATTGAGCTATTAGATTTTATATGATAAATGCATTGATATTGTGATCTTAACTGATATTCTCCTTGTTTCGGTTCTTTAGGCCTTTTTGCTAATCCAAAGTTCTCCATTGATCTTTCTACCTCTATTTCTAGCGAAATCGGATTTTCATTTTTAATCTTCATTGAAGTCTCTCTATTTTCAATTCTTTCATTATAGCCAATATCAAGTTCAGTAAACACTTCTGTCTCAATTTCGAATTGAATATTATTCGAAAAACGATAAGAAACACTTTCCCCTTTGTTTATTTCTGTTTCTTTAGAAAATCCGGAGATATCACTTTCCTTTTTCGCTAATCCATAAAAAATAAAGAAATTGAATTGAATAAGAATAATTATAAGAAGAAATAAACTCAGATGCTGCCTTTTTAACTTTTTTAAATACTTCAAAACCATTATTCTGAAAATTTTGTTAGAGATTTATTTTAAAAATTTAAAAAAAATATAGTAATTATAATTTATTGTCTTTATTTTCTTTTTTTCATGTATAGGTATATGATCCCAACTAAAATTAATGCGCCAACACCAATCCCGATGAAAGTTATAAGAATGTAATCTATTTCAGGAACCAATATTGTCCATGTTGAAAAATGATCTGTTTCACATTCTAAATAACCGTTTTTAGATGTAGTTTCAACAGTAACCCATTCTTCATTTTTATGATCATAGTAGGCCCACGTTCCGCCTCGATTCTCATCAGTTTCCTCAATCCTAAGTTTCGCTTCGATATCATCTTCACTTGATTTTATTTCAGCTACGAAGCCTTCTCTGTAGGTATAGCGATTACGATTTCTTACCGTATATGTATTCCCTTTTAGTAAACCTAAGCTATTTTGTTCTTCCTTACATTTCATTGTTAAATTAATAGGATCATCTGACTCAATTTCAATTTCAAAATCTTTATCACCAATTCTTTTAGCATCACAGTCAATAGAGCAATTTACTCTTTCATTACACTCAACAGTTATTCTCGTTCTTTCTCTAAAACGAAATCTGACTCTTTCATTAGCACGAATCTGTTCTTGAACTTCATCACCATCGTCAATATTAATCTTTTCGTCATCACTTGCTGCCACCACAGTTTGAGTATTAAAAACTATTAGAGTTGAAAATACAATTGAGAACATAAATACACTAAATATAATTTTATTTACATTTCTCATTATTTTTATCACTTAAATTTGTTCTATAAAGATAAAATCAGTTTGATATAAAAAGGATTAAGGAATACTTCTCCCCATATTAGAATTAATCAATAATAGAAATGGTCTTATACTAAAATAAAGTATATATTTCATATCATAACTTTTTATAATTAAATGAAATTTTTATTTTTCAATAAAATAACGCAGTTATACTGAAAATGACAGAAAAACTAACTAACTTTAAAAAGAATGACAATCTGAAGGAGCAACGGGTATTATCAACAGGTAAAGCAATAATATTTACTTTACCAAATATGGGATTAACTGCTATATTAGCAATTGCAGTATTTTTCACATTACTATTTTATATTAACATTATGGGTCAACCACCAATAATCATTGGGATAATTTATTCTACAACAATTATAGTTTATGCTGTTTTTTGTATAATATGGGGCGTTGTAGCAGATAAAATTGGCAAAAAAAAAGTACTCTTATTTTCAGGGCCAATACTTGCCATTAGTTTTATATTTATCTGGTTTCCACCTCCACCAACAGGATCATATGGTGAAATCTATCTCCCTCTAATAATTTGGCTAATATTTTTCGGTTTTGTATTTAGAATAACAATCGCTGGATTCCAACCTATTATATATTCTTTACTTCCAGAACTGAGCACAGAAGAGCAAAATCGAATTAAAATTTCGATGGTGAATATGATAATGATGATTTTGGGTACGGTAATTGGAACGATTGGACCAATAGTTTTAATGGGAGATGCCACAAAAAATCTTTCAAGAGAAGATCCTAAACTTTATTATTCTTCTTCAATAGTAGGTCGAATAATTTCCGACCAAATCATTCTCTTTGCAACCTTAATGAGTATTACATTTTGTATATGCTTCATTTTAATGTTATTAATCATAAAAGAACCTCCGAAACAAAGAAAAGAAAAAGCTTCTTTTAATGACATTCTGAAAGAATTAGCAGGTCCCTTTAAGGATAAAAATTATCGGTTATTTCTACTTACATTTTACTTATTTTGGATACCTTTTGTGGCATTTCAATATTTAGTTTTGAATTTATCCACATTCGTTATTTCTATGAGGGGGAATGAGTTTATTTTAATGGCTATAACTGTAATTCTATTTTCAGGATTTTCATTTATTGGTTGGAAAAAACTTTCTGAAAAATTTGGATTGAAAGAAACTCTTTCAATTTGTCTGATTTTTGCCTGTATCTCTTTTTTATTATTCTTTACATTAATAATTCCCATGTCAAATGAGATAATTCTGGTTGTGGGTATTCTCCTAATTGCTTTTTGTTTTTGTGGTATGGTTGGTACAATGGTATTTCCTTTTGCCATTATGAGTGATCTTATTGATAATGCAGAATCAAAAAACAGTAAAAAATTAAGTGGTTCATATTCAGGGGCTTTTATAATGATGGGATCTTTAGCTGCAGCTACTACATTGTTAATAATCTCGTTTGTACTTGAGTTATTTGGACCGGAAGCTTCGCTTGGATATATCATCATCTTATCTATTTTAGGTTCCTCATTACTATTTGTAGCCTTTATTGTTTTTCAAAAAGTCCAACTTACAAATAAGTGAAGATTTATCAAATAATTCAATTTAAAAAATAAAAAAGAGTATTTTTTTTTTGATATGTAAAGCTTTAAAAATCAAAATCAATATAAAAATATTATTAAGCACATTAAAACAAAATATAAATAACCCAATTCTTATAGAATTTAATTTGATTTATACAAGAGATTAATTTTAAATTAATGTGGAGTAATAAAACTATGTCTCTAAAAGAATTTACCAAAGAAGTATTTACTCGATATGGATTAACAGAGGATGATATTAAAGTATATTTAATGTATTTAAGAACTCCAAGAGCAACTATTTCTGAAGCATTCCTTTCTTTTGAAGAGGGGGAGATAGAATATGCAAGAGTGGAACAGATTACAAATATGTTAGTAGAAAAGAGTTTCCTAAAAAGGATTTCCGGTATTGTTGACAGATATATTCCACTTGAACCTTATTTTGAGTTATTTACTAATGAATCAGAAATATTTCGAAATGAGATTGCAAAAATTAAAGATAATGTTTTAACAGACCAATCAAATAGATTTGACAAGCTTGAGGCAATTCAAAACAAGAGCATTGAAGAAGTCGAAGAGGCGGTAAAAAACCAAGTAGAGGATTTTTTTACGGATTCAGATAGCAAAAATAGTAGCAAAAAGGAAAGGATAGATAAAGCAACTGCTCGTTTTACTGAAACCTCAAAAGCACTAGAAGCTAATCTTCATAGTATTCATAATAGCTTGGAATCTGAACTAAAAAATATATCTCAATCATTTATTAATGATAATGAGACTGAGATTAATCGAGCAAAGGATGATTTAAATAAGCTAATTGCTGATCTATTAGGGGATTTTTCTAATCGAATAGGGGAACTGGAAAAGGAATTGAAGAAAGATTTAGATGGACATGTCGAAAGGCATAAAAACATTGCGAATGAACTTAAACCAAAAATGGAGCAGATTTTGGAAAAATATTTAGAAAGGATGGACAAGGTCATAACTGATTTAAAGAAAAGAATCTCAAATTTACTGACGGAGCATATAAATCATGTTAAAAGCACCACAGGTAAAATAGAATCAGATGTTCATTTAAAGATGGATGACAGACATTTAAAATTAAGAGAGCAAGTTAACTCTTACAGAGATAGAGCTCTGACTTTACTCGAAAATCTATTAAATACATCTAACATGTTTAGTGATTTTTCAGAAGATATCACAAAACAAGGATTATTCTTTACGAAAGGAAAAAAAAGAAAATTTATTGAAAGATGGGATAGAATAAAAAATGATGTTGCATCCTTATCCAGACCGTTTAAAGATGATTTTATAGATGATTGTAATAGTCATATTAGAGCTACTCAAACAACTGTCGAAGAGCTTAAAACAGATGTAACAGATGTTATGGGAAAAGAAAATACCTCCCTAGCTACTGAAACTACAGATCTAGATAAAAGAGCACAGGATGAAATTAGTGCAGAATTAGAAACTCTAGCTACGGATATGTCAGGTGAAATTGATACTACTCTACAGAGTGGTGTTAAAGATTGTAATGATACCTCAATAAAGCTTAAAGATTCTTTAGAAAATAAATTAAAACAACATAATAAACAATATGATGAGGCGATTAATAGGCATAAAGATGATTCCCTCAAATATTATACCAAATTTGATGGAGAAATCAAACTAAAAAATGATAATTGGACGAAGAATGTGGAGGGTAAATTTACTAACGGAAAACAAGAGTGTTCGGGAAAAATTGATGCTGAAATTAAGCTTTGGAATGAAGAGTCAGCGGATATGAATACCATGTTAGTAAATATGTTAGAAGACCACAAAAATAAATATCAATCTAATGCTGGAACACTTCAAAATAGCCTCTCAACGACTACTCGGGATACTATTCAAAATGTTAAAGACGCTATTGCCGATTTCACTCTTCAATTTATGAATTCTATTGATGATGTTACTGAACTCGCCGAAACTAACGAAGAAAAATTAAAAGATATTCATACAACTTCCAGTTCAATTCCTGAAATAAGCCAAGTTTCAACATGGCATACCATTGGTTTAGATGCGTTAATTGCATGTATAAAAGATGCGGTTTATAGAACAAAATCATCCATTATAATAGTTACGCCTGTAGTATTGCCAGAAATATTACAAGTTCTCTCTGAATTTGCTTATCAGCGAAAAGCTGCTCGCTTTATGCTCACCTGTCATTGGGATATGCAGGCTTATGGAGATATTGTTAAGAAAATGATGCAACTAGGCAATATCCAATTTCGCAATCTAACCTCTGCTGGAGAATATTTTGCTGTAACTCGTGATGCAGAAGAAGTTATTCTTGCGCCCTATGCAGAGCAAGAAACTGAAGTGATTAGTATTGTAAGTAATCATCCAGCATATGCGAAATTATATTCTCAGTTTATAGGACCTATCTTCCAGGCATCATCTAGACCCGTTAAACTTTAAGGAAAGCTATGAAAACGCAAAACTGAAAGCAAAAAGCGATAAAAAACACTATTTCATTTTTATTTTTTTATTTTTTAGGTTAAAAAAAACGAGATGGTTTTCATTTTCTCTTTTATATAATTCATGTTATGCAATATTTTATGTCATATTTATAACAAATTGAGTTATATTGTCTGACAATTCATAGTAATTCGAGGTCTCGCTTAACAAAGAGATTAACAAACTCTTCCACCTCTTGCTGTGAATCTCCATAAATTTTTAACGAATAACCTTCTTTTATTCTCTCTTTTATTATCGAAGTTGTAAGTGGATTTTTTCTATTGGTATATCTCCTTTTCTTACTTATTCTGGGTTATCTTAATATTGCAATAGCAGAACTTGAAATTTTACTTCTTTTAGTATCCTTAGGAGTTTCTTGTTTAAAAAATAAAAACACAAAATCTGAAGACACCAGTATCTTTTTTACATATTTCATCAAATAGAGAAAAAAGATTGAAAAAATTAGTCCCATTTAGGTTTTTTTACTGAATTGTCGTCATCTTCGGAGTGAATCCGCTTTAAATCTATATCAGAATAACCTGGTAAAATATTCAATACTTGTCTCATTGCATTTTTAACATCCTTTGCAGAGGTAATAAATCTTCCAATTATTAATATATCAGCTCCCATATCAATTGCATAACTTGCCGAACGCTGATCAATTCCGCCAGCCACAGCGACTAATACGCGATCCTTCCCAGATGCTAATTTTTTATCTTTATACAGTTCTTTAATTTTGGGTATATTTTGCCAAGCTGCTTTTTGTGCTTCATTCGTACCAGAAGCAGCCGCTTCAGCATCAATAGCTCTGTGAAGTATTACAACATCGGGAATTTGTTTAAGCTGACTTAATTTCGCTATAGGATTCTCTACTTCCATTGTGTCTATAAAAGCGTAAATCCCTAATCTCTGAGCTTCAAGAATGAACTTATCGATAGAGGAAATAGATGCTAATCCACTTGCAACGACTGCATCGGCAGTTGCATCAAATGCAAAATCCACTTCTAATTTTCCTACATCAAGGGTTTTTAAATCGGCCACCATAAATGATTCATTAGAAAACTCACGAATTTGTTTTATTGCTTCAACACCATACTTTTTAAGCAATGGTGTTCCAATCTCAATGATGATTCTATCACTTTTGGGTAAATCTTTAACGACTTTGATTTGGCGTGGGAGATCTGGATCGTCCAATGCGATCTGTATATAGGGGGGTCTCCATAATCTTGGAACGCGCATACCAGCAACAGGATGTTTTGCTCTATCTTTATCATAAAAGATCTTCTCAATTGGGGGATAACTCTTTAATGCTCTTTGAAGAGCTAATTTAACTGCTCCATAATTGTATTGGTAGATTTTTCGATAATCAGTAGCTTCAGGATGTATGAAAACACTTACAATTATAAGCCAATCTTCCAATTTATTCATAGGGATGATGCCCTCTTCAACTGCGTCTGCAATTCCTTTAGCAACAGCGGCCTGTGCTGGACCAAAAATCTTATTTGCATCTTCCATTTTGGAT
The DNA here is from genome assembly GCA_004524515.1 of Promethearchaeota archaeon. The sequence goes on along the minus strand of SDNV01000063.1, from coordinate 7,308 downwards.
ACTGTAACTTTAGGAATAATAAGGGTGTAAGGTTTAGGTACCAGATTAGGACGAATACATGCTAACAGACCTCCGTGTCCTATACTAGGAGAACTTATAGCATTTGCAAATGCAACTCCTATTGGACCATCCTTGGAACCAATTACTAAATCTAAATGAGCGAGATTGGGTGGTTCCCCAATTAAGACCTCTCCAACAAAATACTCCGCTTTAGCCATTTTCACACAATATTTTATTTTTTATTTATTTAATGCTTTAAAACAATTTATATATTTTAATGCATATATTTTGTAGATAATATTTTAAAAACTCTTTATGCATGTAATTAAAGAAAATACACATTATTAAAATTTCCATATAAAATTTTAATTATTTGATATAAATTACCGACAACTTCATGATAATTGGAAATGCATTAACAATAACTCTTGAGATATACTTAAAATTTTAAGTTAAATCTTAATCTTTTTCTTCTTCGGGTATTGTATCGGGAATTTTAAACGCATTTAAAACGTCATGGATATTCCCGGGTTTTGAATATTTTTCTTCTTCAAAAATAGGGATTTTTGACTCTAAGGGCGGGGTTTGAGCCTTATCTAATTTACGAATAACTAATTCAATTCCTTGAATTTGTCGATCATTGATTACTAAACGAGTAGAATAATCTTGGTCACTAAAAAAAGTAAATCCTCTATTGAGAAATCCCAGCTTTAAAGGTTTTTTAATCGTTTTTTCCTCAGTAAGAAAGCTTTCGGTCACTTCCTCTTCTGTGTATACGTTTCCACCAACTATTAAGAATTTACGTTCGTATTTTTCGGAAAGGGGTATTTCATTAATATATTCGATTGCTTTGTTTACATTAATATTAGTAGCAATTGTTATATCTAATCGAGAACTTGAGCTATATCTACTTTCCACAAAATCCTCTGCTTGTATAGGTTTAGCAGTACCTCCTCCTAAGGATTTTTCCATAACATCTTTAAATTTTTTATCATCTTCAGAAAAGATATTCAAGGGATATACTCGATAAAACAATCTAAGTTGTTGTCGCATTTTTCTTGCTAAAATACCCCCATAAATTTGAAGTTTAAAAGGGCTTCTTGGACCATTCCACAAATAAATATTTTTAGCATCATGATCCACGAGCAAGAATACCTTATGAGCATTATTTTCGTTTATGAAATCTTTTACAGTTTCTCCCTCTAAAATTTCATTTGTAGCCATATAGGGAGATTCTTCTAATTCCAGAACTTCAAAGATTTGCATAGATTATTCTAAAACTTATTTTATAATTTTAATAGGTAATTTTCTTTAAAATAAATTTTGTCATTTTTTCAAATTTTATGGGAAAAAATTGAAAAGGATTCAAAATCGATAAAATATTTAAGTTTTCAGACATTTTTTATATCAATTTTCCTTATGTAGATTTGATTATAATGAGTTCTGAGAAACGAGTTTACAAGTTAAATATTTCTGGAGGAAATTCTGGACCAGGTAAGGGTTTATCTAAACTTATCGAGATCGACGAGAAAAAATTTCGATTTGAAGGGATGAAAATAGGCGATATTATAAAAGGGGGCCTTATAGGGTTTCCGAACTATGAATTTCAAATAACTGGAGGTAGTGATTCTTCTGGATTTCCAATGCGAAAGGACGTCCATGGACCAGTAAAAAAGAAAATTTTAGTTTCGAAGAGGGGTATTGGTTATAAACCAAAGAGGAGAGGACAGAAAAAGCGTAAAATGGTAAGAGGTAATGAAGTAACCTACAATATGACTCTGATTAATTTAAAAGTCGTTAAATATGGAGAATCTGAGCTCTTTAAAGCACAAGAAGGAAGTTAAAACATAAAATCTAATATATATCATTCAATTGAATTGAATAGCTGATATTAACTATGGTAAAAGTAAAAAAATGTTCATTTTGTGGGTATGACATCCCAATTGGCCGCGGGTTCATGTATGTAAGAAAAGATGGTACTATTTATAACTTCTGCACAAATAAATGCAAAAAAGCAATGTTGAAATATAAAAAAAACCCAAGAAAAACTCGCTGGACTTCATTTTACGGCAAGGAATAAAAAATTATCCTCTTTTTTTATTTAACTGGATTTGATAATATAAGAGTATTCTAACTAAAAGCTATTTTAATTTAGTTTTAAGAATATTGATTGATAATTAAACCTCTTTTGGAAGATTTAAACCTTTAATACAGGCTCCGATTATTGATAAGGTGCCTCCTAAAATTACTCCTATTACTCCAAATCCGATTATATTGTAGGCCCAAAATCTATAAGTAGTTGTCGTGGTGGTTCTCAATGAGCCATCTTTCTCTGTAGTAGTTATTGAATAAGTAATTAGATAATGGATTGAAAATATCCAAATTACCATTACTACTAAAATAATTAATCCCATAATTAACCATATTCTCTCAGCAAACTCAACTCTCTTATCTAGATTTCTAAATCTTATTGCAGTAAATATAATTCTTACTGCACATAAAGATGTTATAATAGTACAGGTAATTGAAATGATAAGAGCTAAAACATTATTAAGAAATGAGATTGAAGTGTGGAAAGTTAAACCCCAAATCCAAATAATTTTTGTATTACCTTGAGGTATAGATGCAGGGATTAAAAGAGAAATTAAAATTAAGACTCCGCCAATAAAAGGAAAAATCCAGGGAGATTTTTTAATATTAATAATATTGCTTCAACTCAAAATAAAACTTTGTGCTTAAAAAATCTAAATATGAATAGTATGATTAAAATAAGGATTATTGTAATCGAGGAAATTTAAGTAAATCATCAATCAAGTCCACATGCGCGACAATCATACGTTTGCAACAGAATCTTTCAATTCCTAATTGTTTAAATGCATCTTCAGCACTTTCTCCTCTTTCAATTAATTCCAGGTATTTTTTGTAGACATCAGCGATTAATTTTCCGCATGAAAAACATCTCACAGGAATTATTATTTTAGATCTCCTCTTTTTGGTTAATATTTATCAATTTTTTTAATTTGTAAAATATATTAAGAATTATTAATGAAAACTAGAATTACTTAATAAATTAGATGAAGCGTCCTAAAAAAATTTTTAGATTTTAAGCTGTAAATCATAAATTTTATTTAATATCCTATACTTATTCTCTCATTCAAAGTCGATGATTTATGATAATATATCTGAATTAAAAGATTATTAGAATGAGATGATTGTATTATGAGTTATGTTAAATTTAAAATACCAGATAAATTACAGGATCAGATAAAAAAGGCTTTAACACGTATTGCTGAGACAAAAGACAGCAAAATACGTAAAGGTATGAATGAATGTACCAAAAGTATTGAACGGGGACAAGCTAAACTTGTTTTAATGGCTGAAGATGTTTCACCTCCGGAGATTTTATATCACGTTCCTTTACTTTGTGAAGAGAAGAAAATTCCTTATGGATATCTTTCTTCTAAAAAGAACCTAGGAAAAGCTGTCAATATTAATGTAGGGTCGTCTGCACTAGCAATTGAAAATGTGGGCTCTGGAAACGAAGGAATATTGAATGATATCATAAAGCAACTTGAAGCATTAAAAAAATAGATTAGGTGGAAATTGTGGTAAAAATCGAGAAGGGTAAGGGTATTGAGATTGAAGACGACTCGATTCCAGCACAAGTTATTGATATAATTGGGAGAACGGGATTAACAGGTGAAATCACTCAAATTAAAGTCCGAATATTGGAAGGTAAAGATAAAAATCGAATTCTCACGAGAAATGTGAAAGGCCCTGTTCGATTAGATGATATCATTATATTACGAGAAGTTGAGAGAGAAGCAAGAAAGATTAGAAGGTAAATTAGAAAAAAACATTTTTATTCCTCTTCCTCAATAAAACCTAAAAGATCTAAATTTAGAAATAGATTATTAAAAGAAGAATCTATAAAGTTTTGCATGGTAAATTAAATAATCTCGAGACCTGAAAACTTTAAAATCTGTACTCATTGTGGTTTTTTAAATGAATATAATAATGAAAAATATTGGGTTTGTCATTTAAGAGATTTCAAAACTGCACAGATTACTGATTTGGATATTTTTAGGGAACTCAAGCCTAATTATTTAATAAAAGTAAAATAATTAGTTTTTTCAGACTCTTTTCTTTTAAAATATCTTTTTGTTGGCATAGAAATAAGAATGAACGAATTAATTTTTTAAAAAAGGAGTATTAAAAATGAAAAAAATTAAAGTGTGTTTACTTGAAAAAAAACGTGGGAATTTTGTATTACAAGAGAAATTCACAGGAAAAGAAAATTTTGTGGATACAACTAAAAAAGAAATAGAACACCATTTTAAAGCTTTAAGAACAGCTGGATATGAAGTCATAAAATTAAAATGGAGTCCAAATATCATATCAGATTTGAATGATTTAGATATTGATATCGTTTTTAATGTTTCCAGTATCGCTGAAGCTGCAATTTTGGATGAATTAAAGATACCCTATGTAGGTTCCGACATTTTTGGAATAATTAAGGCTACAGACAAAGCACTCGCAAAGGAAATCTGGATTAGTAATAGATTGCCAACATCACCATTTATTATAGCCAAATCTATAAATGATTGTAATATTTTCAGAAAATCACCACCGTTCTCCTACCCTTTATTTATTAAACCATCGGCGGGAAGAGGTAGTTCAGGTATTGATAAATCTTCCATTATTTTTTCTTATAAAACATTAGTTAAAAGAGTTAAGGAAAGGATTGAAAAAATAGGACAACCTGTCTTAATAGAAAAGTTCATTAAAGGTAAGGAAATAACGTGCGGTATTATTGGTAATGGGCAATATATTAGAACTTTACCTTTATTGGAAATAGATTACAAGAACGGAGATAAATTTTTAACATTCGATAAAAAGGAACTTGATAATGATAGATTCTACTGTCCAGCTAAATTAAGTCCTCACAGATCAAAACATTTACAATATTTGGCGATTAAAGCATATAAAAGCGTAGGACTAAGAGATTTTGGAAGAGTAGATATGATCTTATCTGAAGATGGACCCTTGCTACTGGAAATAAACTGTTTTGCTGGATTGATGTGTACTCCGATTAAAAAACCTCACAGTTATATGGGTTTTATGGCTGTGGCAGAGGGAAAAAGCAGTACAGAATTTTTAGATGAAATTATAAAGGTAGCATTAAAAAGAAATAAGATGGCTTTTTGATAATGAATTTAATTAACATTATTGTTATTTGAATTAAATAGAGATAAAAAATGAGTTCTAAAACTAACGAATAATACCTGAAAATATAAATTCAATCTTATCTCCAAGGGATAAACAAAATTATAATGATTCAAAATTTTTTCCACATCTTCACTTAACTGAATTTGATAATACATGTAACTGAAAATAAGGATTATGATCCCCATACTTCTGATAATTATCTCAGTAAACTTATGAATTTTAATTCTAATCTAATAGATGATGTAGCAGAGGCATTTAAACTATAGTCTTCACGAGATTTTAAATTAAATTGTTATTTTGGTGCCGTAGTATTATTGGGAATGTGTGCTGAAATAATATTTATGAATTTTATAAACGATTTGAAAAAATTTGTAAAGATTGATAAATCACATTCAATAAGTAATACATTTGAGAATCTATTAGAAGGTTTAAAATCATTAGAATGATTTACCAAACAATATAGGTTAAAATTTAGAATTATGGTTATGTGAATTTTTTAATTATATAAGACAATCTAGAAACTAATTTCATCAACCAATAACAAATAATTTTTCCCGTGAAGACGCATATGGATTTCTTTTAAGATTACTAATATATTTAGATAAATTAAATTAATTATTAAGTTATTTTGCAAATAAGAAAGAAAATTGAATCGAGAATGAATATAAATTAATCATAAAAACTTGATTTAATGATAAATGTCACTTTAATTTTGAACTTGTTTTTACTTAATAATCAAATTTAGAAAATTCAAACCATTGGGTCGTGATATTATGCTTATTTATAAATTAAAATTTGTAACCAATAAATTACTTTCGAAATTTAATTATTTATATAATTACTAAGAAAAATTAGAAGGTAAATTAGAAAAAAACATTTTTTATTCCTCTTCCTCAAAGAATCCTAAAAGATTTAAATTATTACTATATTCATTATGAAGAAATTCTCGAAGTGCTGTCCTAATCGCTTCAGATCTAGAGGGAATGATTTTTCTTTTAATTAACCATTGAATTTTTTTATCATAAAGGTCTGGGATATTAATTGTAATATTTTTCATAGAAATTTTTTCTTTTTCATTTTTATTTGAATCTCTCATTTAAAATACTCCTACTTAGCCAGTTATCAAAAGGGAACTCCTATAGAATATCTAAAATCCACTACAATCTCAGAGATTGCCCTTTAATATATTCTTTTATTTTCTAATTTGATAATATTAATAAGTAGAACTTATTATTAAATCTAATCTAACTGGAAATTATTTTGATTATTTTTGAATGTAATTGAACGTTCTCTTTCTACATATATAATTTCATTAAAAATATTTTAATTTTAGATGCTATAATTTTGGAATTTACACTTCAATCTCTTAAAATCAATAAATCATAAAAATTACTTGAATTTAGGAGAGAATTACACCCTTTCTTCTTTTTTTATATATCTTCCTCGACTTTCGATTGCAGAGATGTTTTCAATTATGGCATAACATTCATGTAAACTGTTTCCACTATATTCTTTTTGATAGCCTTCGATAAAGGCAGTAAAACATAGATTAAAATCCTCACCGTGAGAGGAGATTAATACTCTCTTTAATAAGTGTAAATCAACACTCTTGTCTTCAATTGAATCTGAATAGTCATGAAGACCAAAGTCTATAAGGAATATTTCTTCACGTTCTGTTACAATTAAATTGCTGGTGGTTATATCTCCATGTATATGTCCATTTTTATGTAAAATTGCAATATAGCGACCAATAATCTTAAAATAGTCTTGTTTTTTTTTGTCATCCAATCCAGCTAAGGCATTTTTTAATTTTTTTCCCTCAATATATTTCATAATTATGGTTGAATTAAGGGAGTCTAATTCAAACACTTGAGGTACATTTATCCCATATTTTTTCACTTTTATTAATGCTCTAGCTTCATTTAACGTTCTTACCATTCTAATAATTCTATCTAACTCATCAATACGATATTTTTTAGGAATACGATGTTTAAAAATAGCCTCTTTCCCAAACCAATGACCATAATAAAGGTTTGCCTCAGCCCCTTTTCGAATTATTTTTTCTTTCGTTATGCTGCG
>SDNV01000217.1 GCA_004524515.1 Promethearchaeota archaeon | reverse complement strand
TCCACTAAATACCCAAAGATATAGTATTCTAATTCTGTAACTTTGGGAATAGGACCTCCTATTTCTTTTTCGAGAAGTTCTAACGTTGTTAGTTCTTGTTTTTGAATTCCCATTATTAGTTGATTTCGAGAAATTATATTAAGTATGAAATAAATTCATAACTCCATTAAAAAATAATAAAATAGGTTAATATTTATTTTTAACATAAAAAAAATTAGAAAGTAAGTTAAATTCATTAGAATTAAGTAAAAAAAAATTGTTGAAAAGTCAAATAAATATAAATTTAGAAATCGATGTCCTTACCCTCATATGCATGTGTAAAAATTTTCCTATAATCTTCTGCATTTGGAGATCTTGGGCTCATTACGCTACTAGAACTTTGAAAACATAAGTTTACTAACATATCTAAATTACTGTCGAAATCGTCTCTAGTAATTCCTAAATCTTTGAGACTTGTGGGTAAATTTACCTCGTTCATTAATCCTTTGATTTTTTCGATTATTTTAAAGGCCGCCTTTTTATTATCTTCATTCCAATTTGCCCATCCTAATTTTTTGGCGGATCTTCCTAAAATTTCAATTGTTTTATCATTTTCATCGGGATTGTTAAGACAATATTGCGTCACGTAAGGGAGAAAGAGACCAACCACCCTTCCATGAGGGGTATGAAAAACAGCGCCCCAACTATGTCCCATGGAATGTCCCATATGGGCTTGTCCATTTCCAAAGCCTAATCCTGCTATAGTTGCAGCTTGGTGCAAAAAATCTCTTGCTTCCATATTTTTACCATCCTTATAAGCAATAGGTAAATATTTGAATACAAGTTCCACAGCCTTTATACATAAAGCATCACTAAACTCATTCCTCCAAACTGAAACTAAACCTTCAACAGAGTGTGCAAGAGTGTCGAAGGCCGTATCCCGTGTCAATTCAGGAGGCATTCCTGCGGGAAATATTGGATCTACAATCGCATAAGTTGGAATCAATCCCTTATGAGCTTGCTCTAATTTTTTCCATACTTCTTCTTCATATCTAGAAATGACGACGGCCCATGTTGTTTCTGCTCCCGTTCCTGAAGTCGTGGGAATGGCAATCATTTTTGCTTTTTTACCTAAATTATACAATTCCATATTAAATGGATGTAAATCATCTACACTGAAGTCTGGATATTCATACAATGCCCAAGCTGCTTTTGCTGTATCCATGACTGAACCACCCCCCAATGCGATTATTAGATCTGGAGCATAAGAAATACATTTTTCTCTCGCTTTTAATACCCCTTCTTCTGTTGGATCAGGTCTCACATCTTTAAATATTTCATACTTTTTTCCAAAATTTTCTAATTTATCAGTGAGAATCTTTAGGTAACCAAGTTCGTCTAAAACTTTATCAGTAACAATAAAACATTTTTCACCCGTTATGTTTTGAAGAAAATCAATAGCATCCTCCCCGTAAATTATACCAGGACTAAAAAAATACCACATTTTTGATTTTCACCTACTCTTTTATATATTATTTTTTGATTGATAACATTTTGAATTTAATGCTTAAATTTTTATCAAATTAAACAATTCTTAATTACATTGATTTATAATTAAAATTTATGGTAACTTTCTTTAAAAAAAGAATCAAAATTTTTTAAAAGGGGATTTAATTAATGGAAGAGTCAGAAAAAGAAAATTTGTATTTGACCTTTAAGGGAGCCATTGCGAGTATAATAGAAGATAAACTGAAGAATCCTAAAAATGAAAAATTGATTAAAAGTTTTAAGACAAAATATAATTTGGGGTTACAAATCGAAAAAGATTATTATTTTTGGCTAAATATAACAGCAGAAAATGGAAAATATAGCTTAGAAAGAGGAAAATTAGATGAATATGATCTAGAAGTATTAGTTGTGCCCGAGGATTTGTTATATTGGTTGAACAGACAAAATTCGACAATTCACATGATGCTTAAAAAAAACAAATTTGGATACAAAAAATTTCGGTTTGAAAAAGGTTCTGATGGAAAACGCAATCTTGGAATTTTATTAAAACTTCCAAAAGTACTTGTGTTAGATAAGGTAAAAACAAATAAATAAAGATACGAATTGATTTATTTAATTCCGTTTTTTTAGAAGTGAACTAATAATATAGGAAGTACTATTTATCAAGATTTTTTAATCTTAATTCAGCAATAATATCCGCTAAGTTTTCTAGCATATTTTCAAGATCGTTTAATGATATATCTCCCATATGTCCAATTCTAAATGTTTTATTCGCAAGAGAACCATACCCATTAACTATTTTGTAGCCTTTATTAATTAATCTCTTTAACATTTCAGGAATATCGAGATTTAAAGAATTATTAATTGTCGAGACGGTGTTTGATTCATAGCCCTTTTCAGAAAACATTTCTAAGGGTATATCTCTAGCCCACATTCTAGTTCTCATACCGAGTTTTCTATGACGTTCAAATCGATTTTCTAATCCCTCTTGGTTCAAAATATAGTCTAATTGTACCACTAATCCTCGAATCTGGGGAATAGGAGGAGTGTTAGGGCTTTCATTATCTTTATTCTTCTTTAATAATGAAATAAAATCAAAATATACCCCTCTATTTTTAACCTGTTCTGCTTTAAGAAATGCTTCTTCTGATATTGAAGCGACAGCTAAACCTGGTGGTAAGGCAAAGCATTTTTGAACAGATGCTAAAAATACATCAATACCTAATTTGTCAACTTCCTCTTTAACTCCACACATCGAAGAAGTTCCATCAATACATACGAGTGCATCATGATCTTTAATGATTGGAACAAGTTTATCGATAGGATTATATACTCCCGTAGAGGTTTCGTTTGATTGTAGAAAAACTACAGAATATTTATCTTTAGATAATACTTCTTGGAGGAAATTTGGTCTAATTGCCGTTCCCCAATCTACCCCTTCTTTCACACAATTTTTTCCATTGGCGATCGCAATTTTATACCATCGGTCCCCAAAATCTCCAATCGATAATACTAATCCTTTCTCATCATCTTTGAGCAAGTTTCTAACACAGGCTTCCATTATACCTGTTGCACTGGATGTAAAGATAAGACATTCATTTTTTGTATATAAAACTTTTTGAAGGCCCTCTTTCGCGATTTGATGCATTTCTCTATAGAATGTAGAACGATGGGTATCGTTTGGCATTGCCATTGCATTTAAAACTCGTTCTGGAACATATACCGGCCCAGGAGTAAATAATTTTAATTTTGAACCTTCATCCTTGTTAAAGTGAACTCCAGACATAATATAATCATTACAGTAAAAACTACAAAACATAAATATTTTATCAAAAACGCTAATTATAAGGATTTTAGAAATTTACTTAAAGATTTAGCATTAGATTTAAAAAGATTTTTCTGAATCGTGATACAATATCGAAAATAAATATCTTTTTGATATAGAAATAGAATAGAAATTGTCTTTGATATAAGATTGAATTATTATATCTAATGTAATTTTTGCAAACTTACTTGATTTTTTAATTATTATATTCTATCTAAAATAAATATCATCTAATCCTTCAAATAGTTTAGAGATAGTTTTAAATACTAAGGGTGAAGTTTCATGATGAAGAGCCCATCTTAGTGATTCTGCACCCTTCTTTGGAAAAATCAATGCGATAGTTTTTGCAGCAGTAGCTCTAACAAACTCATTATCATCTGAAATCAAACATTTTTCAAATAATTTAAAAATTTTATCAGTTTTAACGTCTAATTTTCCAATAATCTCCAAACATTTAATTCTAATTTTGGAATCGATACTTTCTTCAATTAAATCTATTAATTGAGTTATAGCTTCCTCTTTACTTATTTTCTGGTCAATATAATTTGA